>CAZKTR010000011.1:0-24093 GCA_964555525.1 uncultured Pirellulaceae bacterium | reverse complement strand
GCGGAAGTTGAAGCGGCACCGGAAGCGAGTCGGCGTGAAGTTCGCCAAGAAGCTCGCAACGTCCGACGCGAATCACGCGAAAGTCGTCGTGAAAGCCGCAGTGAATCACGTGAAAGTCGCCGGGAAGCTCGCCAAGCACGACGTACGTCTTTTGCAGACTTTTCTAGTCGCACGGTAAGTGCATACTAATTAGCGAATTTCGCTTAACGAAATCTCGTCATAAATTCTCTTCAACCTCTCCTAGAGTAATCCAGGGGAGGTTTTTTGATTATTTGGAGTACTTGATCCGTCTTCTTTAACGCCATTGCGCAATTGAGCTGGGCCAAACTAACTCGCAACTTTGTTACTCGCAATAGCCTTAGATTAACGAATAAAATTAGTGCATTGACCCTAGTGAAGACTGTGACCTAACGGGTAGCGAGGGACTGTTTGAACCGGTGCTTGACCGCCAACGCTATGAACTGGCGGATGCACAATTTGCTTGAAACCTGGACGGCGATTCTGCCTCGCTTCGGCTCTTGTTCGTGATTCGAGTGTGGCTGCCGGATTAGAAAATGCCGCGCGCTCTTCAATATACTGGTGATAGACCGAAAAGAACCCAGGCCGGGCTGGCCCGCCAGCCACTGGAATCACGTCAGCATTGATTAAAATTCCGGTCGCCCGATTCAGCTCAAAAATGGATCTGTGTTTGTCCGCAACCGCGGCAACGTAGTCCGCTTTGGCGGTGCCTTGTCGATCTTGAGCCGCAAGTAGCTGCGTTAATTCAAAACTTGGATTGGAAGTTTCTTTCGGGGCAACCGTTTTTCGTAACCCCAAGTACCGTAGCTCGCTGCCTGAGAATTTTAAAATTTCTTGTTGCTTTTCCAATCGTACCTGGCTAGCCGAAAACTCTTGAGCATTGTCTAGCACATCTGCCTTAATCTGTTCGATGATCATTTGCCAATTGGCCTTCAATCGCTCCACAACCAATTCGGTGCGGCGGCGGTTGTATCGTGCCTGACGGTTAGCAAGAGGAACCTCAACACTCGCGCCGACTTGATAAGTCACATCATTTTCGAACTGATTTCCAAATGAGGCAGCCGATTGCCGGTCCCCTTCCAGTCCGTTCAAACTTGCTTCGAGTGAAAGTGATAAGCGTGGCAATAAGTCGTTGAGTGAAACGTGATTGGTAACTTGAGCCGATTTGATTTGTTGGATGATGTCGGCAATCTCGGGCCGCCGCTGGATGGCAGTATTGACCCGAGAGGTAATGTCGAGACCTCGAGTTTCTAGGTCAGGTGAAACTTGCGGCAGGATTTCGATCGCATGTAAATTCTCCAGCAACTCTGGTGCATTGACGAGCGAAACAAAGCGGATTTGGGCTTTGACAAGATCGTTGTTAGCTTCGTTGATTTGCAATTCACGTTGTCGAATGGTCGCTTCGGCCTGATCTAACAAATTGGGTTCGGCATCGATGTCTTTTCGGGCCTTGAGCTCCTCCAACACTTTAGCGGCCAACTGTTGGTTCTCCATACTGGCAAGCAATGCGCCACGTGCCGCGAAAATATCCCAGTACGCCGTCATGACTTCGTTTAAATGATTGGCGATTTCAGAGACCGATTCGGCCCGCTGTGCAGACGCATCGTGATAGGCGACTAGAACTTCGTTCATCGCAATCGAGCGTCCCGCGCCTCGTAACAGTTCTTTGGTTAACCGTGCATTGAAACGACTGATGGCTTGATCGCGAGGTACGAGGATACCTGAGTCGTTGTCACGAATTTGCAATGATTGATTCAGTTCGACTTCACCACCGGAACGAAGTTGGCGACGCAAACCGTAAAGAAGATTAAGATCTTGTTCTTGGATAATTGGCTGGACGCCCGTTGCGGTGTCGATCGTATTCCCAACCGGCTCAGTGGAGTCTCGAAAGCTTTGCTCTGCAAATCCAACGACATCAAACCGGCCAGATTGAACACCAACATTTTGAAACTCTTCAATTGGTTCAATTCGTAACGACGAAACGCGATTGGAATAGATAAGCGCCGCAGAAATTGCGTCGTTAAGTGACCATCGAATTTCATGTTGCGCTGCGGTCACACGTTGATTTCGAATTTGCTCAAACAACAACTCAGTTGTCCAACCAGGAATTTCCGAAACCGTGGGCGGTGGCGGAGACTCATCAATCAACCAGGCTGCATCCATTTGGCCTAGTTCTGAGTTTGGGGAGTCTCTTGAGCTTTCTTGGATTTCTAAGTTGTCCAATGCGTCTTGGTACGAATTCTCGACGTCCCAAAATGCTAGACTGTTGGGATCACTCAACTCCGTTTTAAGTTCCGTGGGCCCGGCAAGCTCTAGGGTTTGGGCACTTAGATTTGCATTCGTTGGGCGATCAGATTGATCTTTGCTGGGAAACCAGTGACTGGCTAGCCGAACATTTTGAGTCGAGTTTAGTGAGGAAGACTCTGAGTTCGAAACCAGCAATTTATCGAAATCGGGCGGCACGTTTTTCGACTCAGCCAAGTCTGCCGACGCCGCGCGTGGGTCAGCCAGGTTCGCACTCGCTGCAATAACGAATTGGTCATTGATTAAAAGTGGCGAAGGGGGTGGCTGAAAATCTTGTGTTGCGTCGAGTTCAAGCGTGTTGGGATGAGAGGTAATGTGAGGAGTCGACGGCGGCAATGGCGGCAGCGGAGTCAATTTAAACGAATTTGGACGACTAGCTTGCGATTCCTGATTGGAAGGTTTCGTCGAAGGCTCCGTCAAATTAGGTTTTTGTGGTTTAATGAAGACCACTGAATCATTCGAGCGTGGAGTGTAAAAACAAACGACCAACACCAAGGCTGATGCGACAACCGCAATAACTTTCACATGGGATGATTTCATGAGTGCCTAATGCGAATGAGCGGTGTGTTAAGTTTTCAAAACTTCCCTCTAACAGTGTGTAAATAGACCATTACCGCCAATGATACAATCTCACCTGACGCTTGCCACGGATCAACGCTAGCGTCCGAGATGCACGTTCCAGATAGATCACGAAAACGACTAAACCAAATTAATCGGCTTCTTCGAGAGCAACGGTTGGGTCTTCATTGCTTGGCATCATATCCTCTTCGCTTACGAAAAAAACACTCACCGTCTATCGGTTAGAGATATTCTGAACGAAATATCAATCACTTCTTGAAAAGACGAGCCTCAATCGAACGGTGTTGTGCCTTCTTGTCCCGTTGGCTTGAGAAAATGTTGTCTCACACAGAGGCAGACTGAGTCTGAACTGATCTGGAGTCGGCCAAACGGTTTTGCTAATGTCGCGCGAATCCTCATTTCGCTTCTCCCTACGCGCTGTCAGTGTAACGGAACAGAATTATGAATAAATCAACACTCAAGCTCAAATTAACGGCTTTTACAATTTTGATTGCTGCGCTTACTTTTGAATCGACAACGTTTGCTCAAGTTCGATTTATGGGGCGTTCAAACGCTAAAACGGCCAAACTCAACTTGACCCAGGACGCTGGCCCTTGGTTGATCATGTGTGCTTCGTTTGACGGTGAGGATGGTCGTCAGCAAGCCATCAACCTAGCTAACGAGCTCAGAACAAAACACGGTTTTAACGCGTACGTCTATCGTCAGCATTTCGATTTCGCTAGCGAAATTCCCAATCATGGCAAAGGCTATCGGAAACCAACAGCGGGTGGCGCTGCAAATCTACGCCAACGCGAAATGCAATTATTAAAGCAGAACGAAAAAACTGAGTATGCTGTTTTGGTAGGTGACTATAAATCCGTTGAATCCTCGCAGGCTCAAGGAGACCTAGCCACCATTAAAAGATTGCAGCCCGAAACATTAGAAATCTACAGTGCCAGTATCCAAGATACTCCTCGAGCTGGAGAGCGGCTGCGAGCTGATAGCGAAGCAATTTTTGGTTCCACCGGTGGGATCAAAAAAATGAAACTTGGAAATTCTAAGTATCCATTACGTCTCTCACTGCTAGTGATTAACCCAATGATCCCCGAAGAGCAAGTCGCTGCGGCAACGATTGATCAATATATCGTAAAGCTCAACGAAAAACAGAAATACACGTTGTTAGATAATCCCAAAGCGTACACACTGAAGGTCGCTTCATTTTCGGGCGAAGTCATTGTCCGGCAGCAAGACATTGACGAACTCCAAGCCGATCGAGATTGGCAGATAAAGCAAAGGCAAGGCAGAAACAATCGTAGCTTAGTAGAAGCTGCCAAACGAGCCAGAATTCTGACGGAGTACTTCCGCAGTCAAAACGTTGAGGCTTATCAGTTCCACGATCGGCACTCAAGCTACGTATGTGTTGGCGGTTTTGACTGGGTGAGTGAAGGTGAAGGACCTGATGCTCGAGCCAATCCGAAAGTCGAAGCATTGGCAAAAGTTTTTGCTGCCAAGCCCGCCAAAGGCGGAGTAACCACCTTCCCGTTACCTGTGAGACTACTCGAAGCAGGTGTGACCTGCGATGCGAACCCACTTACCGTCGCCGTTCCTCATGTAAAAAAACAAATGGTCAAAAGACGTTCGCTATTGCGATAACCAATCTAGTGGTTCGTCAATTGGGTATTGTTTGAACCAAAAAACAAGACCACCCAGCTAACTTGGGTGGCCTTAGTTTTATTCTTTTGAACTGGCAAAGCTAAACAACGATTAGTTGTTCAGGAACGGAATCCAATTCTTTTTCTTTTCCTTTTGAGCTTCTTGAACGGCTAATTCATTTCCGGACAACTTCCGGGCCAGTTCGGCGATTGAGTGAGTGATCGTGGCTTTGGGAGCACTCTTGATCAGTGGCACTCCGTTGTTCCGGCAATCCGAAACGATGGCGTAGTTGTTCGGAATTCTCCAAAAGATTTCACGAGCGATTGTTTCTTCCGCTGTTTTGGAACTAATCTGTGCGTTGTCCAAGCCGCTGCGGTTGACAACCACTCGAACACAGTCCTTTAATCCATCTTGTGATTCCAACGAGGAAAGCAAACGGACAACGTTTCGCAAACACGGAAGATCAAGCTGAGTCAGCAACAAGATGTGCTCAGAGGCCTTCAGGGCCGCCATGTCCAAACTGTTGTAAGACTTCGACAAGTCGATCACGAGGTGGGTGAAAGAAGCCTTCAAGAGTCCCAGAGCTTTTTGGAAATTTTCTGCATTGATCTCTAAACAGTCTTCTATTTGTACAGGCCGAGGTAGCAAGTAAACACCACTGTCATGCTTTGTCAAAGACTTTCGTAGCAGTGCCAAGTCCAAGCGGCCAATGTTTTGAGCCACATCCAGCAATGTGTAGTCCGGCATCATATCAAGGAAAACATCCGCGTCACCCAATGCCAAATCTAAGTCGATTAGAGCAACGGAGTTGTCTGGGTTCTGAGCCAAGGCCACAGCCAAGTTAACTGAGATGGTCGTGGAACCAACCCCTCCAGAAGATCCAGCGACGGTAATGATTGAACCTGAGTTATTACGTTTACTTCCATCGGTGCCTGCTGTGACACGATCCAATGCTCCCATCAGTTCATCTAATTGAACAGGAGAACTGAGGAACTCTCGCGCCCCTGAACGCATCGCTTTTAGAATCAGTTGCCCGTCTGTACGACTACTGACGACCACAATTCCACAGTCCGGATGAGCTCGGCTGACCGTCTCGACAAGTGCCAGAGCTTGTTCCTCATCACTGTCTAAGTCAATAATCGCTACATCAGGAGTGGCTTGAGCCACGATGTCTGGAAAGAAGTCATATCTTGATCCGTCCGCCTCAAGCCAGACGCTCTCCATTCCAATCAAAAACTTCTTAAGAACCTCGCGTGAGGATTCATCAGGATCGCAGATTGAAATTCTTAAAGTGCCGCTCATTATTTGGTGTCTTCTATAAAATCAACGGTGTTGGAAACTATCACTCACTAGTGTTGGTGTGCCAAAAATGCCGAAGAGGCGACTTTTTGGCCTCTTCGGACATTTTTTAATCCACTAGCGAGTTGGCCAGCTAAACCCACTTGCCTGTCGGCTCCTCACTGGTCTCTTTTTACCACCACCGAAGCTCGGAGCCGTTATGACTGGCTGGTGGTTCTGTGGCTGCCCCGGAACTAGATGGCCTGACGGAACTGGTTGACCCGAGGGAACTAGTTGGCCTGACGGAACTAGGTGACCTGACGGAATAGGAGCGACTGGATTTCTGAATACGTCGTTCGCTGGACAGCCGTCACCAGGGCAAGTTGGAACCTCGATATGTCCATTAACATACAGGTCCCGATCTGACGGAGGCTGTGAGCTGTTACCCAAAGGAGCCTGCGCTACTCTAGCTGCTTCCACCGAATCGATAAATCGAGGCGTCAACAAGAAGACCAACTCAGTTTCTGTTTTTATTTCTTCGGTTCTTCGGAATGCAGCCCCCCAGAACGGATGGTCCATTAGTTTTGGAGCACCACGCTTAACCGTTTCAATTTCTTCGCGATAGTCACCTGCCAAGGCGAGGGTGTGACCGACAGGCATGTCAACAGAAGTATTCACTCGACGAACTCGGAAACCCGGGGCATCTGCAGTACTAATTGAGGCGTCAACCTCGGATACTTCTGCACGGACTTCTAATGTCAAAAGCCCACGTCCGAGTACGATCGGAAGGATGTCTAGTTTAGTACCGAAAGGCCGGAACTCGATCGAATTGTTACCCAAGCCCGAAGCTACTTGAAACGGGACTTCACCACCTGAGAGAAATTCAGCAGGACGCCCGTCTTTAGCAACCAAAGTTGGCTCATCTAACAATTTTGCCAAACTGTGTTGCTCAAGAGCTTCAATGAATGCGGTAAACCGCCGATTGTCTCCGATTACATCAACAGTAAACGACTGGGCACCACCTGTAGCTGTACCACCCGGACCGGTAGAAAATGCTTGAATAACGTCTGCGAAAGAAGATACGGCCGAGAAATCTGGACCAAAGAACGACCAATCAATCCCAAGGCTTCGAAGCTTGGTTCGAGATACCTCATAAATCTTGACTTGAATCGCAACATTAGGGTTTTTGGCGACACGCATGTTGCCAATCACACCGCTTGGGAAATAGTCTTGTGCAAGTTCCATGATGTTGTTGATTTGCTCTGAATCAGAAACGTACCCTGAAAGCACTATCTTGTTTGCGAGCGCATCGACTTTGACTTGCGAGTTCGGAAAGACCTTGTCGATCGTTCGTTGAAGAATGCGAACATCAATCTTGACAGACACGGACAGTGTTTGAGTGTTGCCTTGGTCGTCGACAACCGTCACCATTGACAGGCCCGGCTTGAGACCTGTTATCAAAATTTCGTCGGCTGCAACAGCATTGGCGTCCACAATTTCTGGAACTTGTACCAATAGCTTCGGAATCGAATATTCGAATTTGAGCGGTTGGCTTGCACCAACGACCAATTCGAGATCTCTCATGTTCCGGGTGACTAAAATTCGCTCTCCGATTTCTTGGAAACCATATGTTGGAGAGCAAGTCGCTAGGGCAGCGACTACAAAAACTATCAACCGCATTGTGGGTCGCAAAATCATCCGTGAATCCTCGCGAAATGGCTTGGGCGTAGCCGTTTTTACTTTCCCTAGAAGATCGTCCTTGATCAAGTGATTGCCAACCTATCCGAAGGTTTTGTCGGCAACCGTTAGGGGAACAACAAAATAGTTGTGTCACGAATAATCTATTCGAAACTATTCACCGCGATATTGATCGTCATCGATTCCGCGGTCACTGCTTCCGCGATCCGCAGATCCTGTGTATTCTTCCTCGTTTAACTCTCGGCTGCCCGAACCCTCTGTTTCACGTTCAGTATTCCCTTGAGCATGTGCCCCTTGCTTGTCGATTTCATAGGTGGTGGAATCGTTTCCTCGGAAGATTACCATTGACACTGCCTCAGGTTTATAATCACGATTCTCAGAATCAGCTTCTTGTCTATCACGATTTGCTAGCTCTTCCTGCAAATCTTCAAGATGCCCCACACTACCGTCGTTTTCGACATCATCACCACGAAGAACAAGCTTTATGCTGCCAGTGTCTTGAACAAAAACCAGGGCTTCTGATTGTTTTTGAGTTACTAGCAAACCAACAATCGAAGACGCATTCTGATTACGGGCTTTGTCAGAAGAATCGATCGCGGTTTTGTTGCCGATTGAATAAACTTCCAATGCTTTCAAGAAAGTTCTTGAGTTTTTGGTCGTTTGCTTGGTGACTGGGTTACGTGTCTTGAAGACACCAATCACATCGATTTTGTTGCCGGGTCTGAGCAGGTTACTGATCGTATCGTGGGCTGCTACGCGGACAGCGACAACTTTCATGCCCTCGGGAATCGGTGGCCTAGTTGAAAGGTTTTTGTGCTGAATGGCACTGCGTACGATTGGTATTCCAGGGGACATGCGGATCCTTGTCACCATGTCAGTAATTTCTTCCAAAGTAGTTACTGCGTTCTCCGGAATGGTGTCAGTTGGCCAGTTTTCGAGTTTCACGTTTTCTTCTGTCAATTTTTCATGCAAACCAAGATCAGCCGAAGCAAGCAACACGGGGCCACGAGGAGTTTCCACTGGCTCAGCGATTGCTTGGTTTTTCATGACTTGACTGATTCCGATTGCGGCGACGATACCGAAGCCGATCGAGAGCACTAGCAGGATTAAGGACTTTGATTTCATGAGAATGCCTAATTTTAATTTGGGGTGCAAAAACTGTGTTAAAGCACGTTTAATCTTTGTTAAACCCGTAAAAAG
Source organism: uncultured Pirellulaceae bacterium (assembly GCA_964555525.1). Lineage (GTDB taxonomy): Bacteria > Planctomycetota > Planctomycetia > Pirellulales > Pirellulaceae > Mariniblastus. The sequence continues at coordinate 15,384 of CAZKTR010000011.1, read as the reverse complement.
GGTTGTTGAAATCGTCCCTGAATTCTTCGCCTATCCATGGCAAAGGGCGTGCCAGCAACCACTGCCAGCACGCTCTAGTTTTTCCTTCGGCCAGTTGGCCGAGACTTCCGCAAAAATCATTTCGGAGAACGATTTCCGGTCAAATTCGTCACAGGTCTTACCGACCTTATATTGGGACTAGACCAGTTTTCCCATCCAAGCGAGGTACAATACGGTTCCAATTGCCATTGGGATTCCGTAAGGCAGTAAACGCATGGTGGTTTTGCGTTCTGTAGCGATCTTGGCAAGCTTCTCTGGATCTCGAACGGTATGAAATTCGTTTAGGATCATGAAGAATTGGTAATAATGCTTCATGATGTCGCCGGCCGACACAATCATGATGACAGCCATGATGCCACCAACGATTGTTCCAACACAGAACGAGTAAAATACAATCGTTGCACCCAACCAGGCACCGATTGCAGCCATCATCTTGGCGTCACCGGCTCCCATGCCGCCGATGGCGTATGCGGGAAGAAGTGTGCAGAGGCCAGCAACTGTCCCCAACAAGCTATACCCCAGGCCTACATACCAACCTTGGCCATTCATGGCTGCGTTAACAGTGCAAAAAATCCACCCGGCAATGATCATCGGGAAAGTTAATTTGTTCGGTACGCGTAATTCTTTGCCGTCGATGTATGCCGCTACGACAGCGAAAATACTGACAACCCAAAAAACCCAGTTGTCACTCATTGAAGTCAAAAATTCGTTCATCGTAATATCCTTATGCACCCACTCGAGATTGGTGTAAACGAAGTTCGATCGGCTTTAGCCGATCACAATCCGTATCAGCCTCGCAACGTCATCATGTAGCTCATGAACGCCGCAATGACCGTGAAGACACAACAAATCATCCCGAATGCTTGTTGCTGCGCGCCGTGTGCTGCTAACCATTCCATTTGATTTCTCGTTCTATTTCTGGCAGGTAGATAGATAGGGGAGCTAATAATCTGTTTCGTTTTAGTATTAAGTTGAACTGCATATTGTTCAGTTCATTCATTTTCCAGTCGAACCGAGTCAACCGAAGGTGATTTCTTCTGATAAAACACAGGAAAGCCCTCTCCTGCAAGAGTGCTGGAGGGGCAAATCCCGTCGTTTTAGTTACCAGCTAGTGCAAAAGCGACCAGCTGGTGAGTGCGGCAACGCCGCTACCTTGACTAAGGAGTAGCAGCACCAGGTAGTCTGTTGCTCAATTCCGACTCGATGTTCTGGAATGCACCGTTAGCAGCAGTACCAACAGCTTGGATAGCTGCGATACATACGATAACGATCAAAGCAAGCATGATTGCGTACTCAACAGCTGTTGGGCCATCTTCTGCTTGCATAAACTTCTGTACTTTTGTGATTAACTTCTTCATAGTATCAAATCCTCCGACGGAATACCCCTTGATACAGGGTCGAACCACTTGGCTCAAAATAGGTGAGACTCAACCAACAACTGATTGAGCTGGAAATAACAACTGTCACGAAACAGCCGTTAGAGTCATTCAAACGGCGAGTTTGTTGCTCACTTGTCCGACTCACCAGAAACCTATGACACAAAACCTGATAGTCAAACTTTAGGGATTAAATAAAATAGAATTCTCTCATAAAGTTTGCGGGAGGCGTTTTCATCAGGTTCAAAATGCCGGCTGGTAACGGTTGTAGTAACTGTGCTGTCAACCACTTGTTGCTCAGTGTGCACCAGTGACTGGTTACACATTAGCGAGTGTCGAAAGTCAAAGTCGATTGGCCAGCAGTAGGCTCACGCGGGCTATGTGGGCAACAGCTGGCTGCGGCCAACAAAAACTCGAAGTGCTTGTTAAAGTTTCGACGTAGCAACTTCAACGCCGACTCGCCAATAAAACCGCAGCACCAACAAGACAGCTGCAGTCGCCAAACCAGCGGTCATCCCAAACCACAAACCGGGCGCGCCCATTCCTACCTGAAAGCACAACCACCAACCAACACTGCACCCCACAACCGAATACGAAAAGACGGTAATCAAAAATCCAGCCGAGGTATCGTTCAGGCCTCGTAACGCCAATGAGCCAGATACTTGGATGCCGTCAGCAACCTGAAACAGGGCGGCGATCATTAACAGTTGGCAGGCCAAGTTAACCACAGAATGATTCTCGGGATCAGATAAATCTAAGAAGCCACCCACGATACTTCTCTTAAACACGACAAACCCAACGGCAAATATCACCATGATTAATCCGCAAGCTGCAATGCCGACTGTTCCCGCCACTTTTGCTGCTTTTCCGTTTTTCGCGCCAACAAATTGCCCAATTCTGGCCGAGGCAGCAATCGAAATACCCAGCGGAACCATAAACGACAATGAGCCCATTTGCAGGGCAATCTGATGTGCCGCCAGTGGGTCCGGCCCTAACTGCCCCATCGCAATCCCGGCGGCCGAGAACATCGACACCTCGCAAGCCAACGTCAACCCAATCGGGCCGCCGACTCGCAGTAACTGCCCCAGCATAGAATAGTCCGGCGTCCTCAAGTCGCGTAACAATTTCAAATGCGAGTACCGCCGTAGCGCATAGCCCAAGTACATCAGACACGTCAGGCTCAACACGATCGAGCTGGCGATTCCGGTCCCGACTAGCCCCAACTCAGGCAAGCCCCACCTGCCAAACATCAACAGGTCATTCAGAATCACATTCAAAACAACACTCACAATTGCAATCACCATGATTGGACGGTTGTTTGAATGGCCTTCCAACAAACCACGGATTGCAAAACTCCACAAAAAAGGCAGCAGCCCCCAAGATATCGCTCGCAAATAGGCACTACTGGCCGCCGCCGTCTCAGGTGGTTGATCCAACCAAATTAAAACGGGATAGATATTCCAAAATAACGCCAGCGATGGCAAAAACAAAGCGACCGCCAACCAACCACCCTGTCGTACTGCTCGCCCACAAGTTTCCTGATCATTGGCCCCTACTGCCTGAGCGACCAAAGCGCCACAGCCCAGCACAAATCCACTGGCCACGATTGACACGAACATAAAGACCGTACTGCCAATCGCAATCCCGGCCAGTGCCTCTCGGCCAAGCCTACCAACCATGATTGTGTCGACAAACGAAGTTGCGTTCTGAGCAACTTGAGCTAAAACCAAAGGCAACGAGTGTTTCGCTAACTCCCAAAACTCGGTGAAGTACTTAGATTTCACGAGTCAGCCCGCTTGAGTTTGATTGGCGACCATCAGAGCAATCGCCTGCATCTGTTAACCGAAAAGAAATCACCAACGTCGATTTGCGTAAGTTCCGTTTGAGTACGTGCTTACTTTACTTCAATTTGATTTTGAACAAAATCAGGACCTAAGATTTTGATCGCCACTGACTGAGCCACTTGCTTAAGGTAAAAAGATTCAAGCTCACCGGTCATCTGTAACGTGCCATCTTTCACTGAACAGTGAAGAGTTTGCAGTTGAGGATAGCCGAGTTGCATGAACGTTTCTTGCAATTGCTCAAGCGGGCTCAAAGCGGGAGACTGATTTTCGGAAGTTTGAGATTCGGGCATTATATTTGTATTAACCGACGAAAGTATCCGGCACAGTCACCTTCTCGCCAACGGTCCCTTGGATGAGTGCGATAAGGCATCAATTTAGCAGATCCGCTCCAGTCCAGCCAGCTTATTATTTTTCACGTGCGTTTTGCGGCAATCGATGCGTCTGGTTGTTAATTTGGTATTCGAATCGCTTGAGAGAATCCCGTTTTAAGACCGTGTCGCCTAGCCTGCGGGTCGATTCGACAACGCTCCAACAACTGCTCGTAGCTTTCGCCGGCACGGCCGATCAAAGCCTGCTCATAGGCGAACCGACCCGAATAACCCGGCAATACAATTCGCGAATCCCATGCGTTGATTGGTTCTGGCGTTAGTTCGTAAGTATGCACGACAATATTGTTGGTGCAGTTATTGAAGAACGTACTATAAAATTCAGGTTGCTCCGCCAGTTGATTCATCCGCCGGGCAATGTCAACAAACAGCATTTGCGCGCTTTCAGGGTCCGAATTGATTGGAAACATCCAAACTCGATCCTGTGGCCTCATCACCGTCCGCACGCCAATTAAATCAAGCTCTTCACCGATCACGTAGTTCAGTTCAAAATTCCGGTAAATCCCCTTAATCGGCGAATACAACTCGCCCTTCTCGCGACGAATCTCAACTGAAACCGAAAAGTACTCGGATCCAGTTTCGGTCTCGACTTCAAACGTTAAAAATGTATGGGCCAAACCTTCCACCCAAGTAAACTTTTGTACGAGAAACCAAACACCGCGCAATTCGCTCAACTTAAAATTAAACTCCTTGTATGCAACGTCAAAATCGGATTCACTGCGATACTGGCAGGTACGAAAGTTCTGGACGCTCACCTGATCGGCTTCAATAGAAACCTTGGGCAGTTGAGCCTGATCAGCGGCCCAAACTCGATCGACCGTGGGCTGTTGCAGCAAAGTCAGGCAATAAATACCGGTGATCGCCAACGACAACCGTTGTAACCAAACGACTTTTGCCTCTACCGTGAACCATAGCCAGACAAAATAGCTCACAAAGGCAATGGCAAAAACTTTGCCCACCCAAGCGGGTAGCAACTGAAAGTACCAGATCGCTCCAATCGCCCATACGCCTAACACTGCAGCGCTGCACCAAGCCAACGCATACGCCAGCCACAGAAAAACCCTCACCCACTTGGACTCGCGCATTGGTATTGTTGCCACCTTTGTTCCGAATTAGAAAAATCAAGTATAACCGAATCTCAATACCATGAACCCCAACCAAGCCAAACGCACCAGTAAGTTTCTGAGTCTGGTCCTACGCCATCAACCCCAGACAATTGGCATCAAGCTAGATTCTTCCGGTTGGGTTAGCGTCGATGAATTGCTGGCCGCTATCAACCGCCACCCCAACAATATCAAACTCGATCGAAAATCGCTTGAGCAAGTTGTTTCCGACAACGACAAACAGCGGTTTGAATTTAGCGAAGATTGCTCATCCATCCGAGCTCGACAAGGACATTCGGTCAACGTTGACTTGGGCTACCCGCCAGCGACTCCGCCGGAAACCTTGTTGCATGGAACACCTCGCAAGTTCGTTGCTCCGATTTTGGAGACCGGCCTCAAAAAAATGAACCGACATCACGTTCACTTGCATACAGACCTAAAAACCGCAACCGCGGTCGGCGCCCGGCGAGGCGACTCGGTGTTGTTGACAGTCCGATCTGGCGAAATGCATCGCGCAGGTTTCATATTCTTTGTCACCGAAAATGGCGTCTGGCTGACCGACCACGTGCCTCCTGAGTTCATCGACGCTTAAACAAGCCGAAATATAAGCTCGACGCGCAAGCAAGTGCATCACAAAACTCTTGAAAATGCACTTACTTGCGCTGCGAGCTTGTATTGAAGTCGACTGCCGTTACACCGGCGGGGCACACTCGCGTCCGCAGGACCAGCAGATTTGAAAGCCCTCATCGACCGTTACACCGCAATCGCAAGTCCATTGCGGCACTAGAGTTTCAGCCGCCGCTGGAACTTCTGTGATGACCCGCTTGGCCAATTCTAAATCTGATTCTTTCACGAGCAACTGAATGCGTTCGACGGATGCGATTTCCGCCAAAAAGTCGCCATGCACCTGAGCCTCAATGCCATTGGCTTCCAGCAAGATTCTCATCGAGTGTGCTGGCATCGAACTTTCGAACTCGGCAAGCTTCACATAGTTATATTCAGGCACGGCGATTGTCCTTAGTTACTACCGAGGAAAAATCGTGTGGCGTGAAAGAAGATCGGCGCGGCGAAGCAAATCGAATCAATTCGGTCCAGCACCCCCGCGTGGCCTTGAACCAGTGTGCCGTAGTCGGTAACCCCTCGATCTCGTTTGATTGCCGACATCGTCATTGACCCAGACGAAGCCATTACGCTGATCAATAACGCCATGAACCCCGCCCCGTACCACGTGAAAGGGGTTACCGGCAATACGCGTTGGACCAGCATTCCCGTTAGTGCAGTGCAGCAAGCGGTGCCGATCAGGCCCTCCCAAGTTTTCGTTGCGTTGATTGTTGGCGCGATCACGTGTTTCCCAAACATCCGATCCCAGACAAAATGCAACATATCACTGAATTGGACGATCATGATAAAGAAAAACAGCAGTCCCGCGGTTGAACCTTCCCATGGAACTTTCCCCTCGATCCCTGTCGTTCTGGTGTACAGATTTAAGTACAACAAAGCTGGAGTATGGCTGAGTGCATAAACGCAAATCAGTAAGCCAAACTGGATCTTCGCCGCGCGTTCCAAAAATCGTTTATGGTCGCTGGTGAACGCAATCCTCGCCGGGATAAACAGCGACGCATAAACCGGAATGACAACCGTAAACAACTCGTAATAGTTTAAACCAACCAAAACGTATTGCAGTGGCGTAAAACCTAGAATCACCCAGAACAGCGTTCGATGGTCGCCGCTGCGAGTCGGGGTCATCGTGATGAACTCTCGCAGCGCCCAAAACGAAACCAAGCCAAACAAAACGACTGGAATGATGACGTTGTTCAACAGCACCGAAACCACCAACAAGACGAAGATAATTAACCACGAAGTAACGCGTTTGTTAAAATTTCGAATGATCGCTTGGTCAACGTTGGCTTCGGGTTGGCGTTTAATGTACTGTCCAATCGCAACCAAGCAAGTAAGCGCAACCAGCACGAACGCCACCAAAATCAACGCTCGGCCGTTTAACAACGGAGTTTGCGCTGGCACGGACGTTTGAGCAGGCGTAGAGGCTTGGGCCAAAAAGAGGAATGTGAACGGCAGCATTAAGGTCAAAGGGCTCAGTTACGTGAGTTGGAGAATCGACATCATAGCTGTTGCCGATTGGTTTCTGAAGGATGCTAGTATGTGGTCTCGAAATAGTTCTGGGATTGCGTATCGCAGAAATTAGAAACATCAGGCGGTTTATGCGGCTTGCTGTGCCTTTGGCTAATAGCCGGACTCATGCTGCATTGCGATGATTTGCTTCCGGCGGCCTATCGAGTCGGTGATTTGGTTCCACTCTTTGGCGACGTCGCTCATCGCCACTTCCGGCGTCTTTTCCCCCGTCAAAGTTGCTCGCACGCCTTGGTCAAAAGCCGCATAATAGCGATCGCTGCCGGGGATCCGAGGGAACACGACCATTAGATTTCGTTCGTGCACACCGCGAATGACGTCAGCGTATTGATCCAAAACTTCCAACGGCACGGTATCACCTGTCCAGCCCGATAAGTCGCCCAGGTGGCTCGCTCGTACCGGCCCGGTAAGATCCGATTGACCGGCGGTTTTTAAGATAATTCGTTTTTCGCTCACCCACTTTATAAAGCTAGTCGCAGTGTCCTCGTGGCGAGTACCAGCGATCCGTGATGCGACCAATCCACCGAACCCAAGGCAGTCAACACAAACCTCTTTGTCCGCCAGGCGTTCTTTCCAAGTTGCTGTTCTAAAATCATAAATCTTCTTTGACCCAGGTACCCTGTCCACGGCCAAGGCATTTCGCTGGGCCATTTTAAATTCAGCTTCCTTTGTTGGCCAACACATCGCCACGGCCGCTTCACCGTTTGCGGCGAGTTCAAAAACACCCTGCGGACTTAACTCAGCCGAGCGTTTCGTGGCGGTCCGCTTCAAATACTCGAGCGCCTCAATAAATGGCCTTTGTTCGATCAAAGGATCCATCGTCGAACGATCAAACAAAAACGAAAAACTCCCACGGGCACGAACGTTGGTGGCAACGCGACCAATGAAGGAGTGTCCTGCCCAGCCCGGGGCTAGCGGCAGGTCTAGTTTCGCATTGCGAGCGTTCAATGCTTCTTCGAGTTGCTCCCAAGTCTCGGGCAGTCTGAATTGGACTGCTTCGGACCCATCTTCGGCCGGTTGTTGTGAACCGAACTCGCCTCTATTGTACATCATGGCAAAGTGTGGGTTGCCCAGCGGCACCGCATAAGGCTCGTTGCCAAAGCGAGTCAGCGTGCGGCGATAGTGGTTTAGCCAAGAGTCCTTGTCAATTTCGTCAGAGTTCCAAACCGCATACTCCAGTTTGGAGATCTTTTTCGCTTCAGCCAGTTCCCCCAACATCAGTGTTGGGTAAATGACAAGGTCCGTCCCTTCACTGACTGGAAGGCCGGTTTCGACCCACTCTGCTTGAGTTTGATTTTCGATGGTCAGTTCGCCGTCTTGGTGAGCCTTCCATTGTCGGACCAATTTCGGGCCGATTTCGGTGTCACCGATCACCAGTAGTTTGAGGGCGTCCGGCGGAGCAACCGTTAGGGTGGTTGGTTTGTTTGAAGACTGCCCATCGTCTGCTTTCGGGCAACCAGTCAACACGATTAAAAGACTCGCCAACACCAAGCTCATTGAAAACCACTTGAGTTGAGGAGTGACAGTTGAAGGTCCGTTTAGTAGAGGGCAATTCATATTGGTTTGATTGCAAGTGCTGGAGCAAAGTCAGGATAGAACAAATTGAACAAGTGGACGCAAAAAAAGGTGTGCCTGCAAGCCGTTCACTGCCTGTCGACAAGCGTAGCATTGTAGCAAGAACTTCGCCTGTTGCCGACGCGATCAGTTTTAACACCGACAACGATTGCAATGATCAGATAACTTGCCCCAAAGATCGATGCTGTAAGAAACGATCAAAGGAAATGTACCTTTATACGCACTCAATCGCGGCGGGTTCGCTCGGAAGATCAAATTCACACGGAAACTCAGGTTCGCCACTGAAACTCAGGTTCGTCAGGAAAGCAAAGATGGCTCGACGTAAAAAACAACAAGACATCCTCGATCGACTGATGAGCAATTTTTCGCTGCGAGGCATCTTACTGCATCAAGCAACATTGTTTGTTGCCGCGTCGTGCTTGGTCATCGGCGGTGTGATTTTCCTGTGGAAAAACAACCAAGCTTCGATCGTTAACGAAGACGAATATTTATTAACCGCTGAAAAAATATCGATGCCCGAACCGCCACCTTGGGTGGACATTGATCCGCGTGAGTTGATTCTTGGGGTCGAGCAGTCTCCGTCGATTTTGAATCCTGAACTGATTAAGGATACCGCCGACCAAGTCAACGAGCAGATGCCGTTCGTAGATCAGATTCATTCGATTTCAAAATCAAAATCAGGCGTTGAAATTAAATTGGCTTACCGTCTTCCTGTGGCGGTGGTAGCGATCGATCACAAAACGATGCCGGGTGTGATTGAAGAGGGAACAGAAATCAAACTTGCGGTTGATCGTAACGGGATCGTAATGCCAAAGCAATTGAGCGAGACGCCAATGTTGCCGATCATTAGTATGGCCTACCCGGTTAAGCGAAGAGCACATTTAAAGACGTGGAGGGATTGGCCAGACGATCGAGTGCGTGCGGCTGCTAAAATTTGTCAGCATTTTCCCGGTCGCAAACACGGTATTACTTGGGTGGTCACCGCTCAAAAACCAGACCAACTGCAGCAAGACCAACCGTTTGAATTGTGGAGCTACCTCGGCATTAGCGGAACTCGGATCATTTGGGGCGTCGAACCCGATAGCAAGGGCGGCACCGAAGCAACGGCTCAGCAGAAGTTAGCAGCGATCGATAGTTTGATTTCGCGTCTGGGACCGCTCGCGGTAAAACAGCCCAACCAACGGCCAGGCCGCGTGTTCGATGTTCGAACCGGCAAAGCCATTGAGCTTCCTCTCGATAAAGTCGCCGCGATGCCGGAGATGAATTTCTAGGTGGCAACTGTCGCCGCCTACGGCTTTAGCCGAAAGGCAACTATGCCGGCTAAAGCCGGTGCTTTCGGGCAAACAGTCTGGCAGTTTGACTGCGGATTGTTAACTTTAAAGCGTGCGTGTTTTACTTTGGGCGTATATGGCAGAGCCAAAGGTGCCGTGCGTTCCAAGGCGGAGCCTTGGAACGAGCGGCGCGTAAAAATATCAGCCACGGAGCGAAAGTCAGCTACCGAATGGTAACACTTCGGACAGCATCGCCGACGGTCAAATTCAACCCTCGCGCTGAGACCTCGTCGATTTCTGCGCCAGCACCTGACCAATGAATCTCTCCCATGCAACAGCGATAGTCCAATTGGCAGTTTGATATCAACTTGAGTTCCGGCGACGATGGGGAGTCGGACGGCGACGATTCACTCGCCGGCTTGATCGATTTGACCGTCCCTGATTTACTCTCTCGGATGGTTCGGATGTCGTTCACTTTGCAATGCACCGAGGGACCACCATCGAAGATGTCCACTAAATCTTCGAACTCAAAGCCTTCTTTGTTCAATACCGCTAGTGCTGGCCGAGTGTTGTTGTGGACCTTTCCGATTACCGCTTGAGCCTCTTGAGGTAGCAGTGGGATGTAGATCGGATGCTTGGGCATTAAGTCGGCGATAAACTTTTTCGACTTGCTGGATAAGGTTTCCGCTTTTGGGAAGTCGATTTGAAAAAAATACGCCCCAAGCGCCGACCACAGCGGTGACTTGCCATGCTCGTCCACCACACCTCGCATTTCAGCGATGACTTGAGTTTCAAACCGTTGTTTGAAGTCAGCCATAAATAAGAATCGCGACAGGCTTAACAAACGCCCGTACCCACTGCCCCAATAATCCGGTGACAGGAACAAACTGCCAATCTCAGTTGGCCCGTCATGCACTTCATGCAGGTGTAGGACGTCAATGTTTTTTTCGACGTTTAGATCATCGCTGGCGTGCCGCGATTGCTTGATCTGGTAATGGTACTGCGGCTCAAAGCCTCCCACTTTGGAATAGATCGAACACGTACCAACGATCGTACCCTTGCTCAAATCTTCCATCACGAACACGTACGGTAACCCGTCCGGCTTGGAGTTTTTTTGTTGAAACGCAAAAACTGATTTTTCAATTCGCGCTGCAAGCGTCCACTTTGAGATCTTTAGGGTTGTTAACCCGTATTCAGATCTCTGGATCAATTCGAATAACTCATCCAAATCGTCCTCGTAAACACGGCGTACAATCAACATGCAACGGACTCGAACTAAAACCGACTCAAATTAACTTGTAAGAATCAAAGGTGACTTTGGGGCCAAGCCTAAGCCATTTCTGCCACGACCGCTTCGATGATATCGCAAGCCGTGTCGATGTCTTGCTCGGTCACGCAACCCAACGGCATCAAGAAACGCACGCGGCTTGGATTGCCGCCAGCCATGAACGACATCAACCCCTGATCGTACATTCGCTTTACCATGTCGGTCGCGACGTCTGCCGATCCATCAAAGGGTGTCAATGCAACCATTCCGCCGATGCCGTGCGGCCCGGAGATCGAGTTAGGGTGTTTTTCGGCGACGCGTTTTAGGCCTTTGACAAAATGATTGTGCAACTGCACGTTCTTACCGTTATCGCCGAAATGACCGTTGTCGATCAGGCCTTTAAGCATCGCATGAGCGGCGAAAATCGCCCCGGTGCTGCCAGTAAATGTTTGGCTGATCAAGCCAGGCTTGGGAGCGTACTGGTCCGTAAACAGCGTCGCGCACAACTGTGAGAATTTACCTATGGTGACGATGTCCACTAATTTGTCCAAACCAAAATGCTGGAAAGCGAAAGCGCGTGTTGTGCGGCTGAACGTTTGCACTTCGTCGGCGATGACCGCGATATTGTTTTCACGCGCCACTTCGATCAAGGCTTCAAAGAACTTTTGATCGCCTGGGTAGTATCCACCTTCGCCTTGGACTAATTCCATCCACAATGCTGCATGTTTGCCGGGGTGACGGTCGATGTGATACTTAAGATGGCTGACGGCGATCTCGGTGCTGCGCTGCGGATCGTCTTGATCAAAGAATGGAATATAGTCGACAGCAATCGTGTCCGGTAAACCAACGCGGTACTTGGCTTTGTCGGTGACTTGGGCTAAAGCCAATGTGCGGCCGGCGAAGCAATGAGAAAAAGCGATCACGCGGTTAGCGGGATGATTCTGTTGGAAAGCCATTTTTAGCGAGTTTTCGTTCGCCATCGCGCCGCTCGTGGTCAAGAAGCAATGCTTCAGTTCCGCGCCGGTTTCACAAGCGGTGTCGACCAACAGTTTTGACAAATCACAACTATTGGTGTTTTGTTGCAAGTTGCCTTGCATCACCGTATCGCTAATGGCTGCATCGATTCCAGCTTCGACGATCAACGGATGGCTATGACCGTACCCATGTACGCCAATGCCGGTGATCATGTCCAGCTTAACGCTGCCATCTGCGATTTCGACGTAGCTGCCGTTGCCGATGCCGCTGCCAAGATAAGGAAAGAAAGTGCTGCCACCGCGGTGCTGGCCAAACTGATCCAATAAGACTTTGTAGTCTGCGGCCAACGCCGGGTTGGGGCCGCGAACTTCGGCAAGTTCTTTCTGGTGGTCAGCGACGGCTGCCAAGAGTAACTCTTTGGCTTGAGTGACTCGTGGGTCGTTGTAGAGTCGCTCAGCGGCGAGAGAAGATTCAGATGACATGTTTTATTTCTGTAGGTTTGAATTTTTGGTCGAAGCAGCTGAGGTGTTCGTTTAATTAGTTGTTGGCTCAATTGTAGTTATGCCAGGCTCGGCCGACTATGGTGCCACGACCAGCAACAGCATGAATTTGTTTTACAGCTTAGGCAGATTTTGAAGCTGCAAAATACAAGCTCGACGCGCAAGCGAGTGCATTTTTACGAGTCTTTGATGCACTCGCTTGCGCGTCGAGCTTGTATTGAGAACGTTCGTCGCAAATTATTGCGGTTTTTGATTTTTAGAGGGCGAAACAATTTTTGGGAGCTCCAACTGAAGCTTTGTGGGGCGCAGTCAACAATACCCGTTTTCCAAAATATTATCACTGTAGCGGTAACCATGATATCTAAAGGTTAGTTTTTCAACCGCCACGTCTGCCGGAAATGATGCGGTTATCGAAACCGCATTTGTGTACATGTAGGTGCCACCGAACAAACCACTGACGAGCGTGCCACGAGGAAATTGGATTTCAGTCTCGACGGGTTTGCCGTTGCCGTCTAGAAACTCAATTTCGGTTGGAATCAGATATTCGAATTCTGGCTTGCCTTGGTACGGATTATTCGTGTAGATCGCGACGCCCGGTTCGATGTGTAACGTTAGTGTAAGCGTTGATTTTCCAGATGCTGCCAACGTGGTCTGGCTAGCGCTAATGCGAACCGGTTGTTTTTCTTCAATCTTTACCTGAGGAAGTTCGTCCTGCGCGAATCCATGTAGGCAATGTGAAAAAGCGAGAGTGACAAAAAACAGGGCGAATCGGATGGGACGGCTCATTCGTGATACTCTCCAGTCCATACTTCGCGGTCGTATTTTAGCTGTCGTTGGCCGGAGTGTCCGAATCTCGATTGGCTTTCCGATGTTTCGCGATCGCAGCGGCAATCGCCTGGTCGGTCTCGGTGTCCGATTCCGCAAGTTGCTTGATGCTATGTTTGAGCCCGATCGACACCATATCCAGCACCGCCAAAATGGTAATGCCGACGATCAGTAAAAGTAACAGTGCCAGTAAAATAGCAAACGCGATTCCTTCTTCCACCCAGAAAAAACCGGCCATTACGATTCCGCAGCTAGCCATCAAACCTGCCACGATCGATCGTCGCTGGTGCTTGCGACGCTCGAACCGTAGCGTTGGCGAATCTTGTTTCAACTGAGTTAATAACTGGCTGAAATGTTCACGATGATGCCAGATCGACCAAAGACCGCCCGTTAGTACGACCAAGCCCGACAGCAACAAAATCACTTTGAAATTGGATTGAGCTACGACGACGCTCTGTTCGATCGCAATGGTTGGATTGATGATCACAAGTTCCTGCATGTTTTCTTTCGAGCAAAGCGAGTACTTCGTTGCAGCAAACAAAGAGTTAATTGATATATGTTATTTTGGCGGTAACCACGTCTTTGCGGGGAACAATTGTGGTTACTGGAATTTACCTGCCTGCGATTACTGCTCACGTTCAGGTTGGGAGTGTATCGTTTGCATTTCTCGGATCCATTCTAAGACAACCCCCCCAACTTTGTGCAGTGAATCTTGCGAGCAATTTTGGATCGTGTCTTGGGTGGTATGCCAGAAGCCATTCCCAGCGGTTGGATAATCAAAATCGATGATGTCACAAGTCGGTATTCTAGCAATGTTATTCAAAGGCAGGTGGTCGTCTCTGATAACATGTCTTGCTTGAGGGACAAATTCTGTGACCCCTAGGCGTTGCGCGGTGCCCCAGATGCTTCGAGTTAACCGATCGGGGCCCTTCTTGAGACTGTTTTTTTCAAAGTAAATTTGCAAATCTTTGTCCGCCACCATGTCGACCAAAACCCCGTACTCGTACTTCCATGGAATTTTGCCAGCGGCGTATTGCTTGGCAAAGAATGTTGACCCGAGAAACATCGGATGCTGCCGCGCAATCACAAACTCTTCACCATCGAAGAACAATAAGTCGACACCCCATGGGCCATCCATGTCCGCTAAGTGCCTGCCAAGTTCGCACAACAAAGCCACGCCACTGCCGCCATCATTGGCTCCGATAAACACGCCTCTGGGATTTCGTTTGTCGCGATCGGGAAAGGGCCGAGTGTCATAGTGGCAACAGATTAGCAAGCGGCGTTTCCGATCTGTGTTGTAACGAACCATTAGATTTTGCAATGCCACCCGTGCGCCGTTAACGGGACTGAGGGCCGCAAATTCTTGTTTTAATACTTCGCCGCCATTGGCTTTGAAATGCTTTTCCAAATACCGTTGTTGTTGCAGCATGCCGGGCGAGGTACTGATCCGAGGGCCGATGTTGCAGATCGCTTTCAGGTGCCGCCAAGCCTTGTCGCCATCAAAGTGCTTTGGCTTATCTGGCGCTGCCTTAACCTGTGGGGGTTGTTCAGGGACTACTTGGACTACGCCTGCGCCTGCCCCAACATTACCACCAGAAGCTGGCGGAGGGGCAATGGTGTCCGATTGCGCTTGCAATGGGGGGGCTGGACTGCCAAGTACAACAACACTTGCGATGATTGAGACGACCCACCGCAGAAGAACCGACGATGTGTTGTTGCTGTTGCGGGATGGTTGAACTTTGAACATGATTTGCTGCCGCTTAAAAGTAACGGAAGGCCACGAGTTTGGCCCGATCTTAATCATAGGCGAACACTTCATCAGAACCAATGTCGTCTGGTATAATTGACGCTAAAAGTCGCTCCAATCGTTTGACGTAATACGTTTGAGCCGTATAAATTTCAGAGTTTAACGACGAGCCGGCAGGCGACGGCGTTTCGTACAGGGCGTCGCAAAGCACCGTCGCCTTCGGGCACGTCGTTAAACTGTAAACAAATGAGCCTCCCCAACCCCAGCCATTGAAGTGAACCCGAACCAACCAACCATCCGATTGGCGATTTCTCCGTGCCCGAACGAC
>CAZKTR010000010.1:0-24108 GCA_964555525.1 uncultured Pirellulaceae bacterium | reverse complement strand
GCAGTTTCTTTGGATTGCAATCGCAAATTTCCAGCGACGGCCTAACGCTGGCCGTAGGGGCACAAAGTTTTGATGGCAATGGGTTTGATCGAGGATTGGTGAGAGCTTTTGACTTAGAGCCTCTTTTTGTCCTACACGGAGATGTCAACTTGGACGATATCGTTAACTTTTTAGATATCGCACCATTCATTTCAGTTCTGGCCGGTGGAGGTAGTCCTGTCGAAGAAGCCGCAGCGGATTGCAATCTGGATGGAGTCGTCAGCTTCTTGGATATCGCGCCATTCATCGTGGCCTTAACCTCAGCCGGTCAATAGACCACGCAATACCAGCCCATCTTTGTGGCGAAGTAAAAAACAAACGAAAAGCGGTGACCTAGTCACCGCTTTTTTTCGTGTTTCGACTTGGCTAAAATCCACTCATCGCAGCGATTTTCGATCAATCCACGCCTTGAACGTTCCGAAAGAAAGAGGCGACTAGCCCGTTTTTTACCTCATCGATATACTACGGCTTGGTCAAAACAAACAGCTGAGTAATCATGAAAACCGACGAACTACGCGATAAGTATCTGGACTTCTTCAAAACCAAGGGACACACCGTTTGCGCGAGCGATGTGATGGTACCCAAATGGGACAAAACCGTGCTGTTCACCCCCGCCGGGATGAACCAGTTCAAAGACCATTTCCTAGGTAAAGTGGAACTCGAATTCACTAAAGCCACGACCGCTCAAAAATGCCTTCGTACCGGCGACATCGAAAACGTCGGCCGCACCGCTTACCACCATACGTTCTTCGAGATGCTGGGGAACTTTAGCTTTGGCGATTACTTCAAGCGTGACGCAATCCATTGGGCGTGGGAATTCCTGACCGAACCTAAATGGCTGGGCATCGACAAAGATCGTTTGTCCGTCACCGTCTACCTAGACGACGACGAAGCCCACAACATCTGGCAACAAGAAATCGGTTTGCCTGAAAAACGTATCCAACGACTGGACGAAAAAGAAAACTTCTGGCCAGCAGGGGCTCCAACCAGTGGCCCCGACGGAGTTTGCGGTCCGTGTAGCGAAATCTTTTTCCAACCTGACAACGGCCCCGAGTGCGAGATCTGGAACTTAGTGTTCACTCAATTCAATCGTGAAGGCGATCCACCAAACAACTTGCACCCGTTGCCGATGAAAAACATCGACACCGGCATGGGCCTGGAGCGAACGGCCGCTGTATTGCAAGGCTGTTCTACCAACTACCACATCGACACCTTAATGCCAATCGTCAATGCAGCGGCTGAAGTTTGCGGTGTGAAGTACGACGCCGATTCAGACAATGGCCGCCGTCTACGACGCATCACCGATCACATCCGCGCAGTGGCTTTGGCGATTCATGAAAACGTTTATCCCGGTTCGCAAAAAGAAGAATTCGTTGTACGTCTGCTACTCAGACGCGCAGTGTTGCAAGGCTACGAGATGGGTCTGCGCGACCCGTTTTTATACCAATTAGTTCCAACCGTCGTCGATCAACTCAAACGTCCTTACCCGGAACTAACCGAGTCGGTCGATCGTGTCAGTAGCGTAATTAAAGAACAAGAGAACGCGTTCTACAGCTTGATCGATCGATCGATTCCATTGATCGAAGGCCTTGCCAAACAGGCAATCGCCGAAGGTCACGACAAGATCGACGCTGACCAAGCAGCCCAAGCCTATCAAACTCACGGCGTACCTGGACCGATTTCTGAATCGGTTGCTGAACAGCACGGCTTGGGTTTTGACTGGGACGAATTCGATGCGGCGATGGAGCGGCACGGCATCATTTCCGGCAATGACGAAGAAGGCGTGATGGGCAACACCGGCCCAGTCGACGAACTCAAACAATTGCTCAAGTCGACCGAGTTCTTGGGTTACGCCAGCGAATCGAGTTCGGCTTCGGTCAAAGGCTTGATCCAAGAAACCAAAGTTGACAACACGATCCAACAGGAACGACGCGACTCGCTGTCCACTTCGCCAGAACAGCAGTTACTATTCCTTGAAAAAACACCGTTCTATGCGGAATCCGGTGGTCAGATTGGTGACACCGGAACCATCACCGGCCCCAACGGCACCTTTGAAGTTTCCGATACTCAAAAAGACGGCGACGTGTTTATTCACTACGGCCAAGTCACCCAAGGCGAGATCAAAGTTGGCGATGAAGTCACTGCCGGCGTCGACACCGATCGCCGGGCTGGAATCTGTCGAGCCCATACCGCAACGCACATTTTACACCATGCGCTGCAACAACACGTCGGCAGTCACGCCCAACAACGCGGGTCGAAAGTCTCTCCGGACGACTTGCGTTTTGACTTTGCTAACATGGATCCGATCGAGAACGCCGTCTTAGTCAAGATTGAGCAACAGACGATCGAGAAAATCAAATCAGCCGCGGCCGTCGACGCTCAAATTTTGCCGCTTGAAGATGCTCGGCAACAAGGAGCGATGATGTTGTTCGGTGAAAAGTATCCCGACCCAGTGCGGATGGTTTCCATAGGTGAATTTAGCAAAGAGTTGTGCGGCGGAATTCACGTGACCAACTCCAGTGACATCGCGGCTTTCGAAATCGTGGTCGAAGAAAACGTCGGTTCCGGTACTCGTCGTATCCAAGCCTTAACGGGTGAAAAAGCTTCAGCACAGATCGCCCAGAATCGGCAAGACGTGATGACCATCTGTGAGCGACTTAAAATCGACCTAGAGAACTTTCAGGTCGCTGTACTAGGACTCAACACACAAGTCAAAAGCTTGAAAAAGCAAATCAGTTCAGGGCGTAAGTCAAAGCAAGACGCCCCAACGGTTCGAAATGGCGATCCAACGACCGTTGCTGATGCAGACTACTTTGAGCTTCGAACCGAACTCCGTGTGGTCGCAGAAGCGCTGAACATTGCTCCGTCGAAAGTAGCTGAGCGCGTCGAGCAGATGATCGTTGAAATTCAAAAACTAGAAGCCGACTTGAAAAAACTGTCCGCCGCTGGCGAGATCAGCGCCGACGATTTGATCGCCGGAGCAACCAAGGTTGGGGACATTCAATTGATCGCTCTTGAGCTTCCAGGCGCGAACACTGGTTTGATGCGTCAACTGTTTGACCAAATTCGCAAGAAGACTAACCCAGTCGCGATCATGTTTGCCAGCAAAATCTCGGACGAGAAAGTTATGTTGGCCACGGCCATTAGCCGGGACTTGGTCGACCAAGGCTACCACGCTGGGAATTGGATCAAAGAAATCGCCCCGGTGGTTGGCGGACGTGGCGGTGGTAAGCCCGATATGGCTCAAGCCGGCGGTAGCGATCCGGCAAAAATTGCCGAAGCGATCACCGCTGCAGCCCAAACGCTTAAAAACCTCGGCTAGTCCTTTGTTTCCTTCGAACGACCTATTAAGCCAATTACTTTCTTTTGAACCGTTTTTCGTTTTTTACGTAAATGCCTGCGAGCCAACTGCGAAGAACCTACCATGAGTGACTGGCCACTAGTAGCAAAAGCGCCTGAAATAACTTAGCCTATGCAACTCAGAATACACCGCCATAACTCACGTGCCGGCCGTATCTCAATTTAGTCGGGCTTTGCATGTCGCGTCCGATACAACTTTACGAACTTTACACACTGATTTTTGTTGGAGTATAGAAATGCGTTCACTAGGAATGAAAATGTTAGCCTTTGCGGCGGTAGCGATGTTAACCGCTCCTGTGTTCGCTCAGTCCGACACTCGCGGTGCCAAGGCCGACGTGGTCTTTGAACTGACCCCGAGCAAAATCATCGATTCGCCACTGGGCAAGAAGATGGGTTTTGCTGAGTTGCTCGCAACAACACCGCCTGGCGCGCCTGAATTCGATAAAATCAAGCGCGTGTTTGCTGGTGTGATCGCCCCTGAAAGCGCGGAAAAGCTGGAAGTAATTCAACAGGGGGGTGATGACAATGACCTCCAGTTCTTCATGCGGATCGAATACTCTACTGCCGAAGCTGCTACAGATATGATCACCCAAGCAAACAAAGAAAACGGCGGTGAAGTTGAAAGGAACGGCAAGACTTACTACTCGCCGCCTGAAGAGGCAAAAATGCCAAAAGGTACCGTAATGTACTTGGCCGACGACAAAACCGTAGCCATGGCCAGCGGAGGATTCATCGACAAAACAGGCGGAGCACCTGTCACCGATGCCTTGGCCGCTGCATGGAAGAAAATGCCCAATACAGCATTGAAGGTTTCAATCGATGGCGTTAACGCACGCAACCTCGTAAAAAGCATGGTCAAAGACGTGAAAGAAAAGACTGGTGATCCGATCGCGGGTGCGATCTTAGACCTGTTTCCAACCATGGACAACATCAACTTGTCCGTCGATTTTGCCAGCGCTGACTTGCTCAAACTTAACGCGACAAGCTCCGATGAAGACAAAGCATCGGACATCAGCGACGGCTTCAAATCGTTAGTGACGATGGCCAAACCGGCAGCGAAGAAAGGACTTGCACAAATAGAAGACCAAGCACCGAATGCAGCGGCGACATTTGGCAAGCTTGTAAATGGCATGGACGTCAAACAATCTGGCAAAAGTGTCACCCTGAACATTCCTCGCCCCGAAGGCTTTGAGGATGCAGTCCAAGAATTCATTCCGATAGCTCAACAAATGATATTCCGAATGATGATTGGTGGTGGCTTCGGCGGCGGCGCCCGCTAAGCAGCTGACCTACAGTAAGGGAGACTCAACCGAGTCTCCCTTTTTTTGTGTAGATCCAGTGAGACCGGTCGTGTTGTAGGGCTGTCGTGATAATGGATTGACCGTGCCGAATCCAAAATTTCCCGCTAAAATAATCGATCCTGTCGTCTCACATCACCAAACACCCAGCAATGCTCAACTCGTTTTTCTGGATTCTGATTAGCAGTATCATTGCACTGGCGGCAATGCAATTGCTGTTCATCGTTTGGTACCGAAATATATTACAGCAACCAAACGTAGCTCGGTTCGATTCGGATCCAAGCAATTCAAACTCGAGTTCAACGACTAAGCCCGAAGTGGCCATCGTGCTCTGCCTCCGCGGCCCCGACCCGACACTGCCCGAATGCCTTACCGGTTTGCTAAGTCAACAATACCCTAATTTCAGTTTGCACTTGGTCGTAGACAGCGATTGCGATCCCGTAATTCCGATTGCCAAACAAGCTTTGGAGTCCATTGCTTCCTCAATCGATGTTCACTGGCACACAATAACAGACCATAGCAGCAACCGCAGCTTAAAATGCTCCGCTCTCCTCACGGCGGTACTGACTTTGCAGTCGCAGGACAAACCACCCGAGATCATCGCTTTGGTCGATGCTGACGCGCTGATCGACCCTGATTGGCTCAATCGATTAGTCACACCGCTGCTAGATTTAAACACTACTAAAAACAAATCGACGGTCAGCACCATCGGTGCGACTACTGGCAATCGCTGGTTTGAACCAACCGCCAACAACCTTGGCTCGCGATTTAGAGCCGCATGGAATGCTGCCGCTGTTCCGCAAATGCAAATCTACCGAGTCGCTTGGGGCGGATCGCTCGCACTTAAACTGGATACTATCGAGGAATGCGATTTACTCAATCGCTGGAGCCAAGCGTTCTGTGAAGATACGATGCTGGCCGACGTATTGCAAGCCAACGGACTGCATGTCTATCGCGTGCCCGAGCTAATCGTGGTCAATCAAGAATCCACCACACTTAAATCGGCGATCGGCTGGATTGGCCGCCAATTGCTGACCGTTCGACTACACCACCGCGCCTGGCCTCTGATTCTGATCCACGCAATTTTTGGTGGTTTTTGCTTTTTGGCCCCCTTGATTTTGGTGATGGTAACAGCAATCCAAAATAGACCGCTGGCGATATGGACCACACTCGTTTGGCTCGTTCAACTTGGCCTGAACATCGTCATGTTAGATTACATTCGTAGGCTCAACATCAACGCCATTGAAAAATCAGCACTCCAAACAACCAACGCCAACGGGTTGCTGAGCAAACTGACCGTCGCAATTGCCTTACAAGCGATCTATCCTTTCCTTGCGATCGGTGCGGTTTTTCGCCAGCGAACTCGATGGCGAGGCATCGACTATCGAATCGGTCGCCAAGGCGAAATCGAGATGCTCGACTACGTGCCGTACTCGCAGATTAGCCAAACCAATCAGCACTCGATCCACTAGTTTGTAATGATGGAAGTACAACCGTCTTTAGCAGTCCAAACTACTCGTTAGTAGAAATCACGGTCTCTAACGGTTCGGACCAATCGATCGTCGGCGTCGATTTCTGCCCTCTACCTTGATGCATCAAAAAGCTGTTGATTTGCAAATCACTCAACTTAAGAATCGAGTGTTGTTCACTGGGCAGTCCTGGTGAAACATCAAAACTTCCGTTTTCGCGAGTCAACTGCCACTGACCGCCTCCTGGCCCGGTAACGTCCAGCCCAAGACAAAAAGTTGGTTGCTCCGCATCGATATTCAAAGCCGACAAAATCTTTTGTGCCGCCAAGGCGACTTCCGTTAAGTGGGCCTCGATCCAACGCCCAACTTGTACAGGCTTAGGCCGGCGTTTGCCCCAATTATTTCGCTTGCCGAACTCCAAAAAACGCACGACCATTTCCTCGTCGATCTCAGGACATGGAAGATGCCCCGCAAATTGCTTGACGTTGGCTTTGCAAAATTCTGGATCGCTGGTGTCGTAAGTCGAATAGATCTTTGCGCTGTCAAAGAACGTTTGAGCAAACTCAGTCTCGGCGGAAACTTCCGCATCGGCACCTACGAACTTCACTCCTGTTGAATTGAAGTAGCCGTAGCAAAACTCCAACAACTCTCCGACGGTCGAGCACTTGTCTGGTGTTAGATGGTAGGTTCGTCCGTGTGATTCAGGCGTCAACACCAAGTGCGAAATAACTTTAGAGACCCAGTCGATCGGAACCAAGTTGCGCGGTTCATCGCCATCGATTGGCAATTCAATCGGAGTTTCGATCTGCCCACTGGCGTTGCGCTGCTGCAACGGGACGAGCATCGACAACAGACGCAAATACAAAAACAACCCGTGGTACGTCGACGTATAACCGGTTTGTGAATCACCAACAATTACTGCTGGTCGATAAATTGTTTTTTTGGTAAACCCGGTTGCATTTCGCACCGCTGTTTCGGCTTCGAACTTGCTACGCTCGTAATCATTTCGAAACGATTTAGGCTGGGCTAATTCGTTTTCGGACACCACACCATCATGATCGCCACAAACGTAAGCAGTAGAAACGTAGTGGAAATTTTCAATCGCTGCATTTTGAGCAAACCTTAGCACGTTTTGCGTGCCGCCCAAGTTTGTCCGCCAAGGCTCTTGCTGGCGATCTTCCCCATAAAAATTCAAAATCGCTGCCGAGTGAACGACTTGGCTGCAATATTCTGCAACCCAGCGAGTTTGTGTTTTAGTGAGGCCCAGATCTGGTTGGCATACATCGCCGGCAAGAATAACTGGACGGGCCAAGCGGTACCCGAGTTCTGATTCGAAGTGTTGCAACACTTGTTCGATTCGTTCGCGAGCCTGTTGTTTTTCTGTAGGCCGAACAAGCACTGCCAGTCGCTCTTGCTTGAGCAATAGGTCTCGCATCAAATAACGCCCTAGCAACCCCGTCGCGCCTGTGAGCAACGTATAACGCTTGATCGAATGACGACGTCGTACTGGCAAACTTGAATTCACTTTGGCCTTAAATTTTATCTATGTTGCTAATCAAGAGTCAGAAAGAAATTCGCTGGTGAGAACTGCTTTGCTTAAAGAAGCCCTGGATACACTTACTTTTCGACTTTCAAGCCGCTAAAATTCTTGTCTTTCTGACATTATCGTTGAAACCAAGGTTTCTTCAATCAAATAAAAACCTGACTCGGCGACAAAGTGTCAACTCGCAGAAACATACCTCGTAATACTCCAGAATTGTCAAAAAATGAAATTCCTCTCTTACATAGTGACACTTTCGGTACTAATGCTAACGCCGATTGACGATATTGCGGCTCAAACTCCATCCGCACCGGCTGCTCCAGAGCTAAATTTTCCGGCGGAAACCACCCAACAACAGGTTCTGGATGGCTGGATTGGATTGTTTGACGGGAAAACAACATTTGGTTGGACTGCGTCAAATTTACAGAACTGGGAGGCAAATCCGACAACCGGCGAATTTCGCACCGAAGGCAAAGGCAAGTCGGGATTGGTCCACACGACGGCTCAGTTTGACGACTTTGAGCTGCGCTTGGAATTCAAAGCCGGTGCAAAAACCAACAGCGGTGTATTCATCCGAACGAACCCCAAACCCAAAAGCGCCGCTCGAGATTGTTACGAGATCAACATCGCGGCCACTGGCACTCACGACTACACCACCGGCGCCATCGTCGCTCGAACAAAAACAGACGTGCAGGTGTCGACCGATCAATGGCACATGATGAAGATCAAAGCTCAAGGAGACAGGATTCAAGTTTGGGTTGACGACCAGCCTACCGCCGACTTTAAAGACCCAAAACCACTGGGCCTCGGCTACATCGGCCTCCAAGCTAAAACTGGTGCCGTATCGTTCCGTAACATCCGTCTCAAGCCACTCAGCCAAAAACCGTTGTTTGATGGCACCGACTTGAGCAACTGGAATACCGACCAAAGCATGGCCAGCAAATTTAGCGTCACCAAAGACGGAGAACTTTCGGTGATCAATGGCAAAGGGCAGTTGGAATCGAAAGATAAGTTTGCGAATTTTGTTTTATCGTTTCAATGCAAAACCAACGCTCCGAGTTTAAATTCCGGCATGTTCTTTCGCTGCATTCCAGGCGACGTAATGAACGGGTACGAGTCGCAAATCCAAAACGGCATCAAAAACGGTGATCGCAGCGATCCAGAAGATTGCGGTACAGGAGGGATTTTCCGTCGGGCTAATGCAAGAGTCGTCAACGCGAACGACCAGCAATGGTTCGCCACCACAATCATCACCACGGGCCCGCGGATTGGCGTGTGGGTCAACGGCTTGCAAGTCACCGATTGGGTCGACAAGCGAAAGCCAAACGAAAATCCTCGCCGCGGCTATCGAGCTGCGGCGGGTACACTGACCATCCAAGGTCACGATCCAACCACCGATCTTTTGTTTCGGCAAATCCAAGTCCACGAACTCTCAAAGCGACGACCATGAGCAATTTACTCAATTTACTTCTCGTCAGTAGCTCTCGTGTCCATGGCAAAACCTATTTGGAACATTGCCGATCAGCCGTCGCGGACCATTTTGCCGGCGCTGAAAACGTTGTGTTTGTTCCTTTCGCGCTGCAAGACCACCAGCGCTACGAATCGATCGTCGCACCGGTCTTCGCGGAGGTCGGCTTGGGGCTCCACTCGATCCACCACGCTTCGGATCCGGTGAAAGCGATCACCGAAGCAAACGGGATTTTTATCGGCGGTGGCAATTCGTTTCGGCTTTTGAAAACGCTCTACGACTTGGAATTAATTCCGGCGCTCCAACAAGCGGTGCAGGGTAGGGGAGTTGCCTACATGGGCAGCAGTGCGGGCACCAACATGGCTTGCCCGACCATTCGCACGACCAACGACATGCCGATCGTGCAACCACCATCGTTCGAGGCGTTGGGTTTGATTCCGTTTCAGATCAACCCGCACTACATCGACGCCGACCCCAATTCGACTCACAAGGGTGAAACGCGAGAGCAACGGTTGGCCGAATTCCATGAAGAGAATTCGCTGCCAGTGGCGGGACTCCGCGAAGGCAGCTGGCTGAAAGTGACAGGTAGTTCGTGTGAACTAGCTGGAGAAACCGGCATGAAGCTATTTCGGCAAGGGCAAGCCGCCCAAGAGATCCAAGCGGGTGATGTTAGTTACTTGCTGTCTGAGGACTAAAAATCGGGGCATTCGCTAGTTTAATTGCGGATAATTGGAGCCGCTTTATTTTGGGCCAAACCGCAATACAAGCTCGACGCGCTAGCGAGTGCATCCACCAGCTTTAAAAAAATGCACTTGCTTGCGCTGCGAGCTTGTATTTCAAATGGATCAACGTCTTCCCATCCCAAAAGTTTATCGAACGAACCCTCAAACCCTCTAAAGAACTGACACAAACCGCCGAGACTGGCAATTTACCCCCGTTTCCACCTGCGTTATACTGTGGCCGCGTTAAACGCAGGTTCGGTGCAAATTCGAACCATTTCCTTAAGTCTTAATTCGATTCAATTCGCCAATATGTCGCCCACACCAGAAGCCACTTGCGAAACCGCTAACGCCCAAAACTGGACTCGCGAGCAAGTCGAAAGTTTGTTCGCATTGCCATTCAATGATCTTTTGTTCAAAGCACAAACCGTGCATCGCGAAAATCATGATGCCAACGCGGTCCAACTATCGTCATTGCTGAGCATCAAAACCGGAGCCTGTCCCGAAGACTGTGCTTACTGCCCGCAAAGTGCTCGCTACAAAACCGGCTTGAAGACCGAGCGATTGATGCCACTGGACCAAATCGTCGAAGCCGCCAAAAAAGCCAAAGCCGAAGGCGCCGGTCGATTTTGCATGGGTGCCGCTTGGCGAAGCCCCAAAGACAAAGACATCCAAGCCGTCTCCGAAGCGGTGTCTGCCGTCAAAGCCCTCGGCATGGAAACCTGCGCAACCCTAGGCATGCTCAACGAAGAACACGCCGCCGAACTCAAAGAAGCCGGACTCGATTACTACAACCACAACCTAGACACCTCGCCCGAGTACTACGGCGAGATCATTACAACGCGAACTTACGATGATCGTTTAGAGACCCTAGAAAACGTGCGGACTGCGGGCATGAAAGTTTGCTGCGGCGGGATCGTGGGCATGGGCGAAACTAAAAACGATCGAGTCGGTTTGTTACAAACGTTAGCGAACTTGTCCCCGCCACCGGAGAGCGTTCCGATCAACAACTTGATCAAAATCAAAGGTACCCCGCTGGCTGATTTAGAAGACATCGATCCATTTGATTTCATTCGCACGATTGCAGTTGCTCGAATTTTGATGCCCAAAGCGTACGTTCGTTTGTCCGCCGGTCGCGAAACCATGAACGATCAACTCCAAAGCCTGTGCTTTCTTGCCGGAGCAAACTCAATTTTTTACGGCGAACAATTGCTGACGGCCAACAACGCCACTGCCGACCACGATCGAGAGTTGTTTGCCAAACTAGGCATCAACCAGTAAGCCATGTCCTGGCAAGAACATCTGCAAAAACAACACGCCGACCGCGTTGACGCAAATCGTTGGCGTGCGCGATTGACGTTGGAATCTCCTCAAACAGCAGTGGTCACGATCAACGGCCAGCAGTACGACAACTTTTGCAGCAACGATTATTTGGGTTTGGCCAACGACCCACGATTGATCGCTGCCGCTCAATCGGCAGCCAGTGAACTGGGAGTCGGCAGTGGAGCTTCGCATTTGATTTGTGGGCACCAGAGGCCACACCAACAACTGGAGGCCGCACTTGCTTCGTTTGTCGGCGCCCAGCAAGCACTCGTTTTTTCGTGCGGCTACATGGCCAACCTTTCGATCGCTCAAGCCTTCATGGGACGTGACGATTGCGTGCTCCAAGATAAACTTAACCACGCGTCACTGATCGATGCCGGAAGAGCGTGCGATGCTAAGCTCAAACGATACGCCCACAACGATACGGCAGCACTCGTTGGACTGCTTCAAAAGCAAACCGCCGGCCGAACGATGATCATGACCGACGGCGTGTTTAGCATGGACGGAGACGTTGCACCACTGGCCGAACTAAAACGCATCGCCGACGCTCATGAATCACTGCTTGTGATCGATGAAGCACATGGGTTCGGCGTGACTGGTGAAGGACGAGGGTCCGCGGCGCAGGCTGGAGTTTTACCAACGGGCAACGTCCTGTTGATGGGCACATTGGGCAAAGCAGCCGGAAGCTTTGGTGCTTTTGTAGCTGGCGATGCGGTTTTGATTGAACACTTGATTCAGTTTGGTAGAACCTACACCTACACCACGGCCTTGCCTCCCCACGTGGCAGCCACGTCCTTGGCGGCAGTTGATATCATCGCTCAACAACCGTCACTTCAAGCTAAGCTGAACGAAAACCTGCAGCATTTCAAAACCCACCTGTTACAACAAGCACCGCAGTTGGCAGCGAGGTTGATGCCGTCGGACACGCCCATTCAACCGTTGTTGATTGGCGACGAACAAACGGCTTTAGCCGCCAGCTCGTTTCTACAACAGCAGGGGATCTTGGTGCTGGCGATTCGCCCACCGACCGTTCCCGATGGTAGTTCCCGACTTCGATTTACAATCACCACCGCCCACGAGACTTCCAGCATCAATCGCCTGATCGACGTTCTGGCCAGCGAAGCGATGGAATCCGTTATGGCCCAGAACGCCGTGCCCAACACGAGCCACAACTGATTCGAGCCTGACTGTGAAACCGACTCTTTTTTTGATTCACGGCTGGAACATGCCGCCATTGGTATGGGACGCATTGCTGCGCGAGTTCGGAGACGACTTCGAGATTCAACTAGCGACGTTACCAGGGTACGCGGGCCGTGAACAAGTTCCGGCTGATCCACCGTTGGACTCCCTGACAGAGATACTCGCCCAGGCCCCTGAGCGATCACATTGGTGTGGCTGGTCGCTGGGCGCGACGCTGGCAATGAAAGCGGCCCTCGAATTCCCTGAGCGCATCTCAAAGCTGACTCTGATCAGTCCGACTCCTCGCTTTTTTGAAAGCGAAGACTGGCCGCATGGCATTTCCGCTTCCGTCTTTGATCGTCTACTTCGAATCACTCAAAAAAAGTATGCTGTAGGGTTGGTGAGTTTTCTGCAGATGCAACTTCCCGACGAAACGAATCAGCAGTTGATCGATCAATTGTTTCAATGCATCCACGACAGCCGTCCAACCGACGAAGCACTACAAACTGGCTACGCGACACTTCGCGACAGTGATCTTCGCAACCAGCTAACTGAAATCACCGTGCCAACCCAAGTCATCGCCGCCAACGAAGACAACATCATCTCGCCAGCAGCCAGTCGTTTCTGTGCCGAACAAATTCCCAACTCGATTTTTGTATCGCTAGGATCCAGCCACTGCCTACCGGCCACCCAACCAAAGAAACTCGCTGAACTTATCTCAAGCTTTACAAAAGGCGACAACATCGACCGAACCCAAGTCGCTCGGCAATTTTCCCAAGCGGCTGCTACCTACGACGGCGCCGCGCAAATGCAACGCGAACTGGGCCAGGCTTTGATCGACCAGATCGACCCAACGGCGACCGGTACGTTGGTTGACCTTGGCTGCGGCACGGGCAAGGCCCTAGAGCAAATCAACACGCGCTGCCCGGACCTGAACCTAATCGGAATCGACCTTGCACCGGCGATGATTCAAATTTCCCGCGAGCGTAATCCCGGCGCAAAATCCTTAGTAGCAGATATTGAACAAACAGGCCTGCCCGATGCTACAGCCAACTATGTGCTTTCTTGTGCGGCAATGCAGTGGTGCCGCCCCAACAATGCAGTCGCAGAAGTGACTAGATTGCTCGCACCGGGTGGGCAACTATTGGTCTCCACGTTTGTCTCGGGGTCACTGCCCGAATTTCGCGAGGCATGGCGACGAGTATCACCGACGTTGAAACGCGTCCACAATTTGGCCGCAGCTGCCGACTGGGAACAAGCACTCACGGACAATAGTTTTGAGGTCATCGAGTTCAACCAGTACCAACGTTGCCAAACGTTTGCCAGTGTCGACGAATTACTACTGCGATTTCGACAGCTTGGTGCAGGCTACGCCGGTCGTGACCGAACACCACTTAGCCGAGAAGACTACACGAAGTTTCGCCAACAGCTCGATGATCTTCTAGGGACTGATCCCAAGCTAACGTTCGAGTGCCTAACCATCGTTGCCCGTAAACCCAATCGTTAGGTCAAAATTAAGTGGTGCAAAACGACCAGATTGGGCTGAAAAAAACGGCACTTCTGTCAATTTGAGAGGTTTCAATCATTGGTGGTTTGAAATTTTACCGAAACCTTCAAAACATGCTTTTCTACTCAAACCGCTTTCTTAAACTTATCCCGATTTTAAATTAAGCTGTTCCTCCACCAACGGCACTCCATACAGCTATCAATTCGATCCAAGGACCCAGACGATGCCCAAACCGAATCAACCCAAGCTTACTCGACGACAAATTTTGGCAGCTGGTGCAAGTGCTGGCGTGATGATGTCGCTGCCCGGTTCCGTCTTACGAGCATCCAGTGCCATCAGCCCGAACGAGACAGTTAACGTTGGCTTCATCAGTTGCGGTAATCGCGCGATGAGCTTGATGGAAAAATTTTCAAACGTCAAAGAAGTCAATATTGCCGGCCTCTGCGATCCTGATCCGAATCGAACAGGCCAAGCCAAAGAGATCTACAAGAAAGCTCAGGTTTGGAAAGATCTTCGGGAGATGCTTAAGTCGGACACGATCGATGCGGTGGTGATCGGAACTTGCAACCACTGGCATTGCTTGGCTGCCATTTGGGCGATGGAAGCTGGCAAGCACGTCTATGTCGAAAAACCTCTTTCACACACGCAGTGGGAAGGCCAACAAGCCGTCGCCGCAGCTCGCAAATACAACAAGATCTGTCAAATTGGTACCCAGCAGCGTTCGGATCCAATGCAAGCCGAGATCAAGAAATTCTTGCACGAAGAAAAAGCACTCGGTGAAATCAAAGTCGCTCGCGTCAACCGTATCGGACGTCGAGCCTCCATCGGGAAACGTGACACACCGCTGGAAATTGACAAGAACATCAACTACGACCTGTGGCTCGGTCCTGCTCAAGACAAGCCGTTGTTCCGCGATAAATTACACTATGACTGGCACTGGGATTACAACACTGGATCCGGAGAGATGGGCAACTGGGGCGTTCACATTTTGGATGACGTTCGTAACAACATTTTCCAAGACTCCGTGACCTTGCCTAAGAAGATCTTTGGTGGTGGCGGACGGATCAGCTGGAACGATGCGGGCAATACTCCGAACGTGCACTTCGCACACTTTGACACCGGATCGATCCCAGTTTTGATTGCCTTGACCAACTTGGCCGACAAACCAGGATCAAAAAAATCGCCAAAGCATCCGGGACCACACAGCGGCTATATTGCTTACTGTGAAGGCGGACGGTTTGAAGGAAAACGCGGTGGCGGCGTTGCCTACGATGCCAATGGCAAAGAGATGCGAAAATTTGAAGGTGACATGGGCAAATCACATCCACAGAACTTTATCGACGCGGTGATCGCCAATGATTCGACGTTGCTTAATGCGGATGTTGAAGTCGGGCACCACAGCACCGGCTGGTGTAACTTGGCAAACATCGCGTTCCAATCTGGACAGACTTTCAAAGCCGAAGATGCAAAAGCGATCGAACTACCACAGTGGACCGAACTGATGAAGTTCATGACCGACCACGCCGCCGCTCACTCGGTTAAGATGGACGGTGGCGAGATAGTGCTGAGCCCAACATTGACCATGGACGCAGCGACGGAGAAGTTCATCGGCGACCATGCTGATAAGGCAAATCAAATGCTTAAGCGTGAGTATCGTAAAGGCTATGAAGTGCCTGAAATCTCAGCGGTTGCTGTTGGTTAGATTCGCTTTTGATTTACCGAACCAGTCAATAAAAAACCCGCTTGTAGAACGCAAACAAGCGGGGAGATCGGAGTAGGCTGTTAAGCATACTTTCTTACCAATCAGCAACTTACGACGCCGGCGATCATAGCCTATTACAAAATTTCTTTTTAAAAACAGCAAACAACCATCTAGATTCTTGAAATTTTTAACTCAACTGGCGTAACAAAATCTAATCTACTGGCTACACTTACCAAACGACCGACACAAAACAAAAACACTTGAGAATAATTCCATATCTCCCACCATGCCCAGCAATGACCCCAACATGCAGCCTGAACCGGAGAAGTGGCTTGAGGAGCATGGTGATGCGCTGTTTAAATTCGCAATGTTACGAGTACGGAACAACCACTTGGCGGAGGACTTAGTCCAAGAAACGCTTATTAAAGGTATCAAGGCTTTTGATAAATTCCGAGGAGACGCGTCGGTACGGACATGGTTGTTTCAAATCTTACGAAACGAAATCAGCAGCTATTTCCGAAGTGCCAAACGCTCGGCCAGCAAAGAGATCTCGTCCAGTGATGCCCTTGATTTGGGTGATTTACTTCACCCGCTGGTTTCGACTAACGATTTTCAATCAATTGTGGAAAGAGATGAGTTTTGGCTGGTAATTCAGACGTGTTTTGAGAAAATACCAGAACATCTTCTCGATAGTTTTCTGGTTCGATTGGCTAACCCTGACGAAAAAATAGATAAACTTTGTAATCAGTTGGGAATTAGCGCCTCCAATTTTTCAGTAAGACTATTTCGTGTACGCTTGTTGCTAAGGAAATGCCTCGAGTCGAATTGGTTCAACGTTTAGAGAATTCATGAAATTACTGCATCAAATCTGGATGATTTTGACCTTAAATTGCGAGGATTCCGCGCGATTGACGAGTGCCTCAATGGACCGCCCGCTCAATTGGGCCGAGCGTACGGCCCTCGCCGCTCATCGCATGATTTGCTCGAAAAGCCGGCGTTTAAACCATCAAATGCTAAAAATGAACAAGGCGTTCATGCAAATGTCCAGCGACGGCCCCGCCCAAGGTCTTTCGGCCGACGCCAAATCAAGAATTCGCTCAGCAATCGCTAAAAACCCCGACGTCTAGGTGCGATAGCTGAAACCGCCCGCCATTTAAATTCCCAACTGCTTGGCTAAATCGCATTTTAGCCAGCCATTGGCTGCTAACCAAAACCAACTTTTCCCAGCTCCAGCGGGATTTAGGTTGGTATCTATAAGCCACCCCAAACCAGACCACCGGTAAAATCAGTATCGGCCGTAGTGGAGGTTCTTTGCAGATTACGCCCCCGCTCTTTCTAGGTATTCGTTATAAACTAAACGAATCAATACAATCAGCACGTCCCTCACCTGCCAAGAGAAAAGCTCTCCCCTCTCTGCCAAGGGACGAGGTTTCAGTCCCCTTCAAGCGAAACGGAAAACTACATTTTCCGAACGAATTCGAAAGGGAAGTTTCAAATGGAATTTAGTACAACCAATCAAGCAACCACGGAAGTTTTCCGTCAAGGCTCAAGTGAATCTACATTTGACGCTCTTATGCAGAATGAGCTATTCAGGAAATGGCATAAGCTTGGATTTTTAATATTGATCATCGCAGGCTTGGCTCTCGGTTGCATCCTTCCGCTGTGGTACTCTGGCAATGGATGGATTAGCAATCAAAGTCTTCATCCCACCGACTTTGCTAACCCCGGAATACAATTCGGCAGTAGCACCGTCTACGCTGAAAAAGGAGAGACTATTACGGTCAAGATTAACGTCCATGAACTCACCATTGGAGGGTTATATGTCAGGATCTATCGCAAAGGATGGGACGTTAAAAGTTACAAAGAGGCCACACGTACGACTATTACCCAACCTACAGAGATAACTTTAACTCGGGTCGCCGACGTATCGGACTGGTACTACATAGAGTTTTTTAAAGACAATCGCTGCAGCTATACGGATGCTCTCTTTAGCGCCGAATGGGATGTTAATTAGAAAGCGAGCTGCCTCGAGCCAGATCTATTCGCCGGCGCAGAGAAAAACGCGGCTCGCAGGATATGGCGAGTAGACCGCGATCAAAAAGTGAGAAAAGGTGAGTGGGGGTTTCCGTCGCCTCCTTTTCCGCCCCGACAAATGACTAGTCCGCTGGTGCGGACTGGATCGTGATAAACAAATACCCCGGAAGAAGCACATCGCCACCCACCAGTATGCCAGAAAAGGGGCGAACCGCGAGCGAGTGCATCGTTCAATTTCAGGAAATGCACTTGCTTGCGCCCTTGCGCCGCGAGCTTGTATTTTAGGTGTTTTCACTAAAACCAGAAGAACCTTATGTTCAACCGGCCTCTGGGGATGCTTGCCCTTTGCGGAACCGGCTAAAGATTTTTTTCACCAAAATTGGGAAGCAGCCCAGCAGCGCGAACGCAATTGTGAATTGAGTGATTTGTGAGGTTGAAAATACAGCCGACACGCCTTCGGTCTGAAGCGTGTTTAGGTCTGGGATGGAGGAACCGGCGTATACGTAAACGGCGGTGCCGGCGAGCATGCCGATTTGACTGACCCACCAAAAAGTCGAGGCTTTGATCTTCGTTAATCCCATCAACAGGTTCGTCGCGAAAAATGGCACGGCCGGGATCAGACGCAAGGTGAACAAATAGAATGCCCCTTCGGCTTCAAATGCCTGGTTGATTTTTGAAAGGCGGTCGCCGAAACGATTTTGCACTGAGTCGCGTAAAAAGTACCGAGCGATCAAAAATGCTAACGTCGCTCCTGCGGTAGACGCAAAACTGACAAGCACCAAGGCCGTCCAAAATTTGAAAAACCATGCGTAAACCAGCGACAAAACCGGCGCGCCGCCAGGTAGCGATAGCCCTGCCACCACGACGTACAGCAAAAACGCCGCTCCGAAGACCAGTACTGGATTACTCTGCAGTAACGCTTGCAGGCGAGATTCTTGTTGAGCGAAAACTTCTAGTGAAAGCCAATTTCGGCTGAAGTACAGTAAGACGCAAAACACGATTGCAAAAGCCGCAAAAGCCAGCATTTTATGCTTGCTGGATTCGCTTGGTGGTGGCGTAGTGCTGTCAGTGCCAGCAGTTGATTGAGATGGATTTGAATCGTTCATGGAGCTCTTAATTGCAAATCTTTGATCGCCCTTGCTGCACTGTAGAGATCTATCTATAAGCCGAGGGTGATCCAATCTACCAATTGATCGTATGGGCTATGTTCTGTCGAGTGTTAAAACTTGTTGTTGCCGACCGCTACCAGCAAATGGTAGCGATTTTGTGCTGCGCTGTCGTGATGAGTTCAGCCGGATGTAGTCGACTAAACGTCAATGGGTTAACGGATCGTTTTCAGGCGTCTAATGAACGTGATTGGAGCCCTGAAATGGAATATGTGCCTTCAGCGACATTGGAAGCTGGTGTGGTTACGCTGAAGAACATTCGCCACAATACTTACGCCAGTGAGGACGATTTTGTGGTCGAGTACTTTGATCGTAAGTTCAATTTAAGTGAGATTCAATCGGTCGACTATATTGTCGTGCCTTTCAAAATCAAGCAAATCGCTCACACGATGATCAGTTTTGGTTTGCAAGACGGAACTTATTTGACGGTTTCGATTGAGGTCCGCAAAGAAAAGGGCGAGCGATACAACCCGGTACTGGGGATGGGACGACAGTTCGAGCTAATGTACTTGGTGGGCGATGAAAGGGATTTGATTCGCTTACGGACTGAACATCGTGATGCTGAAGTTTACGTCTATCCGTCGGTTGCCACGCCGGAACATGCTCAGGCGTTGTTTCTTGACGTCATGGAACGAGCGAATCAGTTAGCCGTTGATCCTGAGTTTTATCACAGCATTGGAAACAACTGTACGACCAACTTGGCCGGCCACGTAAACGAGATTAGTTCGAAAAAAATCAGGTACGGCTGGCGTGTGCTACTGCCTGGCTTGTCCGCCAAATACGCTTACGACCTGGGGCTATTAGATAATCGGATCCCGTTTGAGGAACTGACTAAGCTTGCGCTGGTAAATGACTTGGCGTTGGAGCATCGGGATGCGGCCGATTTCTCACAGAAAATTCGAGCCCGACATTCTCGTGTGGATCGCTACGCGGAACTCGACGCGCGCTTTAAATAGGGTGGTTTCGAGCGGTTGGCAGACTTGTAAGCGGTTGGTCCGTTGAGCCCTATGCAATAGAAATTTGTAGTGCGAGTAGGCGCCTTTTTCGATCTGTCAGATACGCTCTCGTTGTCTGCGGTTGCTCCTATTCCTCGAAGCGCCCTAGTGGCGCGGTGATGACTCGACCGTTTTCTACGACGACGCCTTCTAATTGCAATCGCTCGGTTTGTACCGATGGCCGGCAGGCGGGAAGTTTTCCGTTGGAATAAACCACTCGCCACCACGGAAGGTCTGAATCCCGAATTTTCGACAGCATTCTGCCGGCGGCTCGCGAAGCCTTGGGTCTCCCCGCTCGGCCAGCAACATCACCAAAACTGACGACCTCGCCGTCGGCGAGATCTTCTACTACTTTCCACATTCGTTGTTCAAAAGGACTTTTGCCCATCGACTACCTTTCGCAATCCTGCTTCGTGTTGGAGAGTTGGCTTGTTCCGGAAGATCTCAAGGATAACCCAGCCTCTCAGATTGAGACAGTCCGTCTCAGGCCGAGACAGCCAGCCTGTGCTTAGTGGGGCTACCCGAAATCGCTCTTGATAAGATGCAATCGTAAACCAAATAAAAAAGAACGTTTTGTACTGCGAAAACCGAAATTTCACGTGAAAATCGTTTTTAGATGTCCTTGCCAAGGGAGCGAAATTATTTTTTCATAGTTTGGCACGCGGTGTGCTTTAGAGGAAATCGTGAGCGGGACTAAGGTTCCCAGCAGCGTTCTCATTCCCATCCGCCGTCTCAGGAATCCCCGCTCACCTTTTCTCATCTTTAAACGCGGTCCGCTCACCCTACCCTGCGGACTCGCGTTTTTTTATGCGCGTCGAGCTTGTACGGAGTTTTTATCTCAGCCACTAATTTGCGGTAACCAAACGTAAAAAAAAACCGGACTCTGACGAGTCCGGTTTTGGATTTCAAATTCGCTTAATAGCCCGCGTTAGAAACTCTCTTTCTTACTTGGCAACTTGAAGCGAGGGTCGGCCTCGACCTGTCTTTGTCGCATGCGTCTATTTCTGCGTCGGGAAGGCAATTCAACGTGATTTCCATCACTAGGATCCAGCAGATGCTTCAAGTCGTCAGTGCCCATGGTGTCTGGAAGCAGATGTGTTGATCCATCGCAAAACGCGGTCAGCAATCTGCCCTTACCAGCCAATAGTTTTTTGGCCACATCGTCATTGACTTCAAGGCTATCCGGCTTAGCCCAATGAGTTGCCATTTCATCTGGAACCTGCGCTACCAGAATAGTATTGGACGAACCATCGGTTATCTGTCCAAAACCAATCCCTCTACCATCGTTTCCGCCAAGCGTTCCTTTGAAACTTCGATAGACGGTCATACCTTCGGCCACTTTGCTCCCGGGTGCCTGAAACACTTTGGGAGTTTGGGCAAGAACTTTCTTGTTGTGCTCACTGTCCCACGGCTCATCAAAGTTAATCCGATCGTGCAAATTCCCCTCTTCTAAGTACGGCAGAATCCGCACTCGCCAACTGAACTTTTCATCATCTACCGGGAACTTCATCATTGCCGATTCGTGGTTCAAACTCCCTAAAGCCAGTTGTCGCAAATTATTCATCGACTCGGTCTGTCGAGCGGCTTTACGCACTTGCCCAACCGCTGGCAACAACATGCCAATTCCGACAGGAACGCTTGCCACGACACCGTTGGTTGGAATGGTCTGGCGAGCCTCAATCTCAATTCCTTGCTCGTTCGTTCGTACCAAAACCGTGGTTGGCTTGACCTTGCGAATCACCGTCCGGGCGGGCGGCAACTCCATGCCTTCCAACAGGGCGAGCGTGTTAGGTCCGACTTCGTACCGGAATATCGTTGAAGCTCCGGTCTTTAGAAATTGCATGTAAGGGTAAAAAACTTGGGCCTGCAACTTCGCATCAACGTAAACCATGCCACTCAATTTCACGTCTCCTTTAAGGAAACTCGAGTCGTTCAGTTTCTTGACTTGCATGTCATCCATCAGAACTTCGTCCACAGGCAGCCCCTTGATCGCCGTCATGACTGCTTGGGGAAACATACCAATGAAAATTCGATCTTTTTGAACACAGAAACTGAATTCCACAAACATGTCCGGAAAGGTCATCGAGTAAATCGTTTCTCCCGCGTAGGCTTGCTTAAAAAGTCCCGGACGGTTTCTTGGACGCATTCGCTTGACCTGTTCGCCAGCGGTCTGGAAGAACTTTTCTATCGCAGCGGTCAGCTTGGTTGTATTTTTCACTTCGCCCACCAAAGTCATCCCGCTCAACCAACCGTCGGAAGCACCATTGTATAACATCCACGAATCACCCAGGTTACGGACAAGGTCAGTCTCTATATCGACGCCAGTGTTATCTCGAAACTCTCGCTTAAACTCATCGAAATCCGATCCGGGCCCCATGATTGTTTCGACCGTCTTAATCAACTCCAACAATCCATCGACATCCAGAGTCATTGCCATTGCCCCTAACGAATCCGAGGGCACATTTTCAAAAAGAGCGTCGTTGACCGGATTCTTCGCAAGCAAACCCAGTACACCTTCCAGTTCACTCGCTTCCATCAAGACATGGGTCGCGGAACCTTCATTATCAAGACCGCCGACGACTTGTATTTTCTCAACATTCGAAACCCCCAATAGCTCACCAACCACATTCGAATTAGGGCCAAACGCTTTTCGCAACGAACGCATCACTGAATTTACGTCCAGATACGCCAGCGAGTGAACGTGCTCAAGCACCTGAGATTTTGTGTCTAAGTCTGCCAACCACGCTGGCGTCTTTGAGCCTTTCTTTCGCTCGACAGCCCCCACATAAGCTTGCTCGCTAATCGCGACCACAAAAACCTCGCCGTCGTTTCCAAAGTACATCGTCCCGGCTTCTTCCACCAAATCAAATTTGAAAGCTCTGGTGCCCGCCAATTCAACTTTATCTAACGGCCGATCTTCACTGCCAGCTATTTTGGCCATCTCTGCGACGAACTTATCAGCGTCGTCTCCCAAGTCGACCAACATCGCAGCCTTGATCGCAGGCGGAGCTTCCATGTTTCGCCCCAAATCCACTGCTTCGACAAACATGCAGCCCGACCGTTCAAAAATCGACGCAACTAACTTTGGCGATAGCGTGTGCAACAATTCAATTTTTTCTTGCGGCATCCCTTGCTCGCTCATCATCGCTGGAGCAAACAAACCAGCTCGTCGCTTCATATCATCAACAAAGGCTCGCACCTCTGGTTCTGCCATTAATTCCTGAGTTGCATTTCCTTCAATCGTTTTTTCGGCATCGTTATTCCAAGCGACGTAGCTAACGCATTTTTCTGGAGCCACTCGCTTGTACCAATCAGCATCGGCCTGCTGCGCAGCACTCGCCTGCGTTTGATACACCACTCCAATTAACAAAAAAATCGCACACGAAGCACGTACAATAAGTTGTGACATTGACTTATCCATCAAAGATTATGATTGTTTTGCGGCACTGAATTCGATCAGGCCAAATTAGACTCTAACGAACCATTCGACTACGAGCAAACATTCTTCGGCACAAAATCTCAAAACTGAGACAATAGAAAACAATCCGCAGTACAGATCAAAGCTTGAACCAACGAAATACCGGACCAGCCACCCAACGCGTCAACCAAGCCAGCGCGATCCAGGGCATTCGTTGCGACCACTTCAGGTGTGACGTCAACACCATGTTGTATTCAAAACACGGCTCAGCGCCGCGGAGTCTCTTGAAATGAGCTGCACCAGAACTCATATGTAAAAAGTTTTCGTTGGCGACTGCTTGGTCGATGATTCGCAAAGTAATCAACCGATACAAGCCAACGGATTGTGGGATCTCACGGTCATAACCAATCAATGGCGTCGTCATGATCCCGCTGCGATTGAAGTATCCGACCACGGCCACAATCTCGCCGCCGTGCCCTCGTCGCAAGACCGACACTTGCAACCACGCTTGCTCGATCGCTTTGCGAAAAAACGCTTCCGTGAACTGCGGATTGAACTCCGAGTACTTATCCAAATACAAGCTATCGTAAAGCTGCTTGATCCTGACAACTTCTGATGCCTCCGCCGTTGATAGCTCCTCCCAAACAAACTGCCCCGACGCTCGTTGCAATTTCCGATCAATTTTGATCGCTCGTTTTATGGGTCGCTCACTGTCGCAAACGTTCAGCAAGTAAACCTGGCGGCTGATTACTTTTTTGAATCCAACTTGCTCAAGCGATTCCAACACCGTACCGTTCAAAACTGGATTGACGCTACGATACACAATCGCATGACTGGGAAACCGTTCAACCAAGAACGCGCCAATCGCTCGCAACGTGTCACTTGAGAGCG
>CAZKTR010000009.1:0-24951 GCA_964555525.1 uncultured Pirellulaceae bacterium | reverse complement strand
AAGTTAAGGCAGCGCCGAACGAGGCTGCAGCAATTTTGGTT
Organism: uncultured Pirellulaceae bacterium; assembly: GCA_964555525.1. Lineage (GTDB taxonomy): Bacteria > Planctomycetota > Planctomycetia > Pirellulales > Pirellulaceae > Mariniblastus. The sequence continues at coordinate 24,910 of CAZKTR010000009.1, read as the reverse complement.
TTAGTTATCTTCATGAAGTTACTCTCGGCATGACAAAGTTGAGACAAAGCAGAACTGTTACACTACTTACAGATCGTACCGAGTATAAAACTAACACATGCTAAAAACAAGCTTTTCTTGAACTACAAAAAAACTCGAAGTAAAAAACTGTCACCGCCATGTCGATTCTGGGATCAGGTAGCTAAACCCCACAAAAAAAGGCTGGCTCAATCGAGCCAGCCTGTTTATGCATTTCAAATTAGTCGAATTAATTAGGCTGCTTTAGTTGCCTTGCGACGTCGACGAAGACCAACTGCCCCCAACGCTAATGCCGTTAAGCCAACGCTCGAAGGTTCTGGAACGCTGGCGGGGACTTCTGGAATCGTAATCGAAGAACCACCAACTGCTAATTGACCATCAAGAAACGTGACCGGGTCACCGGGCTGTCCGAAGTCGACCCGAAAGAAACCAACGACACCCGATAAAACAAATCCGAATGTTTCAATGCCAGTTACACCTGTGGTTAATAAAAAGCTGCCGGTGGAGAAAAGGAATGTTCCACCGTCAGCGGGCACGAGAGCAGTAAACACGTCACCGGGGTTAACTGCCGCAAAGTTAGATGCACTAGTTGGACCAATGAATGTTCTACCAAACGTATCATTGAAAAAATTGAAACTGACAGGGATAACACCATCCGAAGCTGGAACACCGAAAACAACTGTAGGAGCACTACTAACGGCCTGGAAGCCCGAGAAAAAAGGAACGATACTAGGTGTGAATGACAGGTCAACCACTTGAGCACTTAGCTCCGGAGCTGAGTACATTGAAGTTAAGGCAGCGCCGAACGAGACTGCTGCAAGTTTGGTTTTAGTAATTTTCATGAAGTTATTCTCGAAAGGACAAAATCGAAATAAAGAAAGCCTCGTTGCTTTTCATTGCCGATCATACCAAAGTAAAGCCAACACGTACTAAAAACAAGCTTTTCTTGGAACCTTAGAAAATTATCCGAAATTTAAATAAGAAGCAACTGGTCAAGAGTGCTGGGCACAAATAGTTAAAAACCACAAAAAAACAGACTGGCTTGATAGAGCCAGTCTGTCTAATTGCATTTCAACTTAGTCGAATGGATTAGGCCGTTACAACTGCATTACGACGTCGACGAAGACCAGCAGCGCCCAGCGCCAAAGCAGCCAGCCCAACACTCGCCGACTCTGGCTCGACCGCTGAACTGTTAGTCTGAGCCAACGCAGTGTTCAGTTCGTCCTGTAGCTTTCGTTCGATTGCCTGAAGTTGTTGGTCCAAGACTTCGTTACCAGCGGCAAAACGCTCCAGTGGCTTCCCGGTCGAGTCCGTCCAGCTCACTTGCATGCCACCGCTACTCAAAGCTTGGATGAATGGTGCAATATCTAAGAAGTTGACCATACCGTCTTCATTGACATCTGCTTCTGCCTGAAGTTGCCCACCAGAAAGACGCGAAATAAAGGGGGCGATATCCAAAAAGTTAACCATACCATCCAAGTTGACATCACCGCGTAGAACAAACGGTTCATCGCCATCTGGAATCGTGATCGTAAAATCGTTCATTCCGTTTTCGTCAGCTGCGGCTACTTCACCATCAAGGAACAAGGCCGGACCATTGCCAAGCCCTAGGTCGACTCTAAAGTAACCAACCTGACCAAGCCCCGTAACAAATCCGATGGTTTGAACACCTGTTGCGCCAACCCCTCCTATATTCAAGAGACTGCCCACTCCGTCACCACTACGCCCGTCAAACACATCACCAGGCGAGAGTTCAAAAAAACTATCTGCACCACCAGGAAACCGAGAACCCAAGTAAGTATTAGCGACTCCAAAACCATAATCAGGATCACCATTATTGCCAACATTTACAACCAAGTTGTCTGGTAAACCATTAGTATCTGGTATGCCATTGACTGCAATATTAACGCCATAATCGTACTCGCCCATACCTGAGAAAAAAGGAACCACACCAGGATCGAACGACAACTCAGCGGTAGAGTCGATCGTATCCTCTTGAGCACAAAGCTCTGGAGCTGCGTACAATGAAGTTAAAGCGGCGCCGAATGAGACTGCTGCAAGTTTGGTTTTAGTAATTTTCATGAAGGTACTTCAAAGAAGGAGGGGGTTGACTCGTGAAAATGGAGAGAGTCTAAACCTCTAGTGTAAAGCGACATATGCCAAAAACAAGCTTTTCTTGGGCCAATACACACGTCTTTTGGTGTTAGGACTCTGAGAACCAAATAAGTGATTAAACGCCACAAAAAAAAGGCTGGCTCAATCAAGCCAGCCTATTTCCTTGCATTTCAACTTTGTCGAACTAATTAGACCGCTGTAGCTGCCTTACGACGTCGACGAAGACCAGCAGCACCCAACGCCAAAGCAGCCAAGCCAACACTTGCCGACTCTGGCTCGACCGCTGAACTGTTAGTCTGAGCCAACGCAGTGTTCAGTTCGTCCTGTAGCTTTCGTTCGATTGCCTGAAGTTGTTGATCCAAGACTTCGTTTCCAGCAAAACGTTCCAGTGGCTTACCAGTCGAATCCGACCAAGTCACTTGCATGCCGCCGTTGGTCAAAGCTTGAATAAACGGGGAAATATCTAAAAAGTTGACGATACCGTCTTCATTGACATCTGCTTCTGCCTGATTATCCATGTCCGTCAGACGCGAAATAAAGGGGGCGATATCTAAAAAGTTAACCATGCCGTCCAAGTTGACGTCACCGCGTAGAACAACGGTTTCATCACCATCTGGAACTGTGATCGTAAAATCGTTCTCTCCGTTTTCGTCAAGTACGGCTACTTCACCATCAAGGAACACGACTGGGCCATTACCAAGACCTAAGTCGATCCTAAAGTAACCAACCGAACCTTCACCGGAAACAAATCCGAAGGTAAGAACACCTGTTACACCGGTCCCCATACGGAAACTGTCCTGCCCACCACCACTGAGCCCATCAAACACGTCACCTGGCGAGAGTTCAAAAAGTGCACCTGCACCTCCATCAATGAGCCCACCAAGGAATCTATTGCCAATAGAAAAACCATAGCCAGCTTGACCATTATTGTTAATATTAACAATTACTGGATCTGAGTTAATCGCGCCAGAGAAAGACATAACGTCCGGTAAACCATTGAAGTTTACCATTACACCAACATCGGAGGACCCGGGACCATTGTAAAAAGGAACCGTACCAGGCGTGAACGTCAGCGGTGCGTTAGAGTCGATCGTATCCTCCGCTTGAGCACAAAGATCTGGAGCCGCGTACAATGAGGTTAAAGCGGCGCCGAACGAAACTGCTGCAAGTTTGGTTTTGGTAATTTTCATGAAGGAAATCCAGAAGTAAAATTGAAGATTGAGCGATTAGAATTGGAAGAAAAATGCCTTATATCGACGATTCCATATTATAAAGCGCGACCCTAATAAAACAAGCTTTTTCAAACCAAATTTGGACGAAACCCTTGGATTATCACGCTTTTTCGCGGTGCAACGAGGAGTCAACTGCTGCGACCATCGCTGAAATGTCCAACTCCATATCTAAAAATTCGGCAACTTGGCGGGCAACCTTTTCCGGAGCCTCGATGGCACCGGAATAGCTCACTGGCAGGAAGAGATTTCCATGAGAGACGACTAGTTGAGCGGCTGCGAAAGCCTGCTTAAGGAAAATCTCCTGTAATTGTTTGTCCTCAATATCTCCGCCCTGTTTTTCCAAACGCTCCAGCATGCGATTTTGCGAAGCGACGATTTCGTTTATATCCCGCTGCATAAACACCATCCGATAACGTTCTTGCTGAGGCAAAAATGGCACGACCGGCGCGACAACTTTAACGACCTTTCCCCGACAGTCCTTAACCCAAGCATTGTCTGTGGCCAGTCCTTTGGCAGCATCGGCTTCAAAGTAGCCTTTGGGATTGTTTTCGTCGGGCTTGCGCTGGTTGTCAGTATAGATTTCCAGTCCGGCGGCGGCCAGCATCTGCATCATCATCGAGGTCCCCGAACGAGGCAAACCAGAAACCACAATGATTTCTTCCTGCTCAGATTCTGGCTGTTCTTCTTGAGTGGTCAGCTTTTGCGGGGGCTGTGAAAGCCGAGGAAGGATCCCCAATTTGGCAAGTGCCTCGCTTGGCATTTCCGGCAGGATTTCTTCAAAATCAATATCCTCCAAAGGCGGAAAATCCATGGTTCCCGCGGCCTCGTCAATCACCTCCTGATTGTCGTCTGCCAAATTCCTGGCACTACCTCGATGCTCAATCGCCAACTGCTGCTCGTCAATCGAGTCGTAAATCTTCGCCAGCAACTCATGGGCTTCTTGAAAATTAGGGTTCTGTTTAAGCGCGGTTTTCAATGAGGTGATTGCTCCGTCAACATCCCCACTTCGGTTTTGCGCCCTTGCATAAAAGTAGTGCGCAACTGGAAATCGATACTTCAAACCGATGGCCCGCTTGCCATACTCGAGTGACTTACGGACTTTGCCCCACTTAATATACGTGCGACACAGCCCCATCAGGCAGTTAGGGTCAAGTTCGTCCACCGCCAACCCACGCTCAAAGGCAGCTTCGGCTTCTTGATACTGCTCCAAACCCAAGTACACATTGCCTACCTGAAACTGAAACCCCGGCTTGGGTGACTTCGTCAGTTTTGCCGCTTCAAGGAGCTTGGCAGCTTCTTCAAAATCGCCCTCGGCCGACGCGACCGTCGCTGCTAAAAAATCGAGTGCTTGTGGGTTCCCACGAGCAGTCGCTCGAAGCTTTCGGATTACCCACAACTCGTCGTCCTCGAACAACTTCGGCTTGCCATGGGGATCGAGCTTTGCCAAAGGTATTGCGTCTTCGTCAGTATTTTCGTCGTCCTGTTTTTTCAGGTCGTCCCAAGCGGCCTTTCGCTCACGGGTAAGCTGAGCGACGTTTTTGAGCTTCTTTTTCGCGGCAGCCGATGCTACCAACCATCGCCCTTTGAAATCTTTCAGTAATGCCTTCAGGTCGGCATTACGACCGGTCGCCCGTAAACAGTTGGCTAACTGGATCCCAAAACGAAATTCCAGTGGGTTGTTCAAATACAGCTTTTGCAGCAACGGAATCGCCTCACCATGTTTGTCCTCATCCATGTACGAACGAGCAAGGTTGAAATCCAACTCACGTTGAGTATCGGCGATGGCCTTGTTGATGTCTTGGTCAGGAGCATTGATGTAGCCCAAGGCGACCAACTGGTCCAGTGCCGCCTGAGATTCGGCGGCATCAATCACCATGTCTTTGGGATGTCGACCATCGTTGCCATCAACGTCTTCCCAACTGGCAATCCACTCGAGATCAGGTTTTTTCTCATACACATCCACCAACGGTTTTCCATCCATATCCTCAGCTACCGGTAATCCAAACAGCGATAGCAAGGTGGGGGTGATGTCCAGCAGGTTGGCGCCGTGAATCAATCGGTCTTGCTGAATACCTGGGCCATTCAATACGAATATGCCGTAGTCCCGATGCTCAATGGCCGGACCAGCTGGTTCGGATGGAATTGACTTAGGCCGCAGGTGATCTGGGTGAAAACCATGATCGGAAATCAACATCACGGTTGTGTCTTCATTGGTTAATTCCAGCAACCGTCCCAACATCATGTCGTGATAAATGTATCCTGTTGTCACCACATTTTGATACAACCGAAAATCATCGTCACTTACTTGCGGTTGCTGTGGCGGATGGTATCTCATGAACCCATGACAAAAATGGTCAATGGCGTCGTAGTAAATCGCGGCAAAGTCCCATTCTTGATTTTCCAATAAGTCGGTCGCCGTGGCATGAATGGTCGAACACTCAGCCAACACTTTCATGACTGAATTAACACGTCGATCGGTGCTCTGGTCGATTTCGGCACCATTGGGCAAAAACGGCAAGATATCTTGACGTGTCAATTCCAATGGATGCACGCGAAACTCAGCAAGCGCCGACGTCAACTCGTTGGGATGTACACATTTGGGCAATAACTTCCACTTGTCACCAGGATTTTTGGGAGCCTTGTGGAAAAAGTCAGATACCATCGCGCCGTTAATTGGCTCAGCAGGATGACTGGGCCACCACCCCACGACCACTGAACGAAGATCGTTCTGATTGAGAATATTCCATATCGCCTTACACTTACGCGAAGTATTGCTCATGGGCTGTACGCCCGTACCAGCGGCGTTAGGTTCAGAAAAACCATAGATGCCGTGTTTACTAGGACGCTTCCCCGTAGCAATCGAAGTCCACAGCATTGGAGACAAAACAGGCGAGAGTGTTCGCAAGTTCCCCATCGTGCCACCTTCGACCAGCTTTTGCGTGTGGGGCATCTTGCCGCGGTCCATCAAATCGTTGATTATTTTCCAGTCTGCAGCGTCCCAGCCGATCAACAGAACTTTTTTTGAGTTGGGCATCTTTTACTTGGGAGATTAGGATTTTTACTTGAAAATTGAAGGTAGGAAACCGAGCCTAAGAGCGCTCGAGCCATTTTTTTGAAATGCTCTTATAGCTTAGTTAACATCGCTTTATTTAGCGAGCGGTCGCTCTACGTGCAGCCCAAAATACAGTTGACAATCCAACCTCAAGCCACAAAAAAAACAGGATGGCTCAATCAAGCCATCCTGCCAATAACTATACTCAACATAGTCGAATTAATTAGGCTGTCGCTGCCTTACGACGTCGACGAAGACCAACGGCGCCCAATGCCAAAGCAGCCAAGCCAACACTCGCCGACTCTGATTCGACAACTGTACTACTGTCGGCTTGAGCTAATGCAGTGTTGATTTCGTCCTGCAGTTTTCGTTCCATTGCCTGAAGTTGTTGATCTAAGACTTCGTTTCCAGCAAAACGCTCCAGTGGCTTACCAGTCGAGTCCAGCCAAGTCACTTGCATACCAGAATTGCTCAAAGCTTGGATGAACGGTGCAATATCTAGGAAGCTGATTACACCGTCTTCATTGAGGTCGGCTTCTGCCAGAAATTCCTGATCAGCCAAACGCGAAATAAAGGGTGAGATATCTAAAAAGTTAACCAAACCGTCCAAGTTCACATCACCGAGTAGAACAACATCGGGGGCACCATCACCTTCAGGAATCGTAATCGTGTCTCCAGGCGCGGTGTTTAGTAAAATTTGGCCATCAATAAATGTAACTGTGTTGCCAAGCATTCCGGGAGTCGTCCCGAAGTCGACACTGAACCAACCAATATCACCACCACCAGCAATGAATCCGAAGTACCGGACACCCGTCGAAGTCGGCGGGAAATCGATTAAGTTAATATTATCTAACGCCGAATTATTTCCATCAAAAACGTCTCCAACATCAAGGACGCCACCCGTCGTATTTAGTGTACCAACATTTGAGAAGTCCGAAAAAAAGCGCAAAGCTAAAGGAGCCCCATATGAATACAAATTGTTGTAGACACCAACATTCAAGTTACTGAAACCAGTAGCAGCGAAATTAACTTGTGGGGCTGGAAAATTACCTTCCGCATCGGTATTCGCAAATCCAACTGTGCTAGGGCTGAATGAGAGATCAACAAGCTGAGCATTCAGTTCGGGCGCTGAATACAACGAAGTCATCGCCGCTCCAAATGAGGCGGCAGCAAGTTTGGTTTTTGTGAGTTTCATGTCGCTTGACTCCAAGGAAGGAACTGATTCAACTTTAAATTAGAAATACTTCTTCTATAAGGTAACCATTGAAATCGCTAAAACAACAATTTTTTTCAAAACTATTGAAAACCAGCCTAATCTCTCATGAACCATTAGTTCTCCCGGCCTTTTCACGACGTAACGAGGGCCGGCTGCCTATTCGTCTGCCTCACTGGTTAACTCGAATTCCACTGCGTTGTTCCCCCACTAGAAATTTCGATTTCAGAGATTTTCTTGTTCAAGAAATGGAAGAATATAGAAACTCCAAGCGAGCATGTTGGAATCGCAAGCTGTACCATCTCGATTATCCCAAGAACTACGAGTGACGTGCAGCTGCACTCCATCGGCAACGAAGCGGAAATTACTGCCACAAGGAAAATGGCCCAGCGCTATTTGCTTTGAATTGTTCGTACACTGTATGCGACGAGCTGCTGCACGGACTTGCTGTACTGCTGGCAGCAACATCCCGATCAGGATGCCGATGATCGCAATGACACCAATAACTCAATAAGGGTGAAACATCGAGGAAGAATGAGAACGCATTTCATTCCCTACGGATACAAATGGAATCAATCAAAAACGCAGATCAATTATGCTTCTGAAGGGCGTAACACAAGGATTTCCCTAACCACTACGCGCAACCACTTGCAATCCAACACACAACAATTCCGTTGTAAAAAGTCCCACCACCTACACGGCATAACATTTAAGAGTATCAGCCTATACAACGTAGCTTTTGCAACGGCCACTGCCCAACTTCGACCGCTGACTTGACAGACTCCTGCAAATCCGCAGCCTTATCTTTCTTCAACCAACCCAGCGTAAAGCAAACCGTTCCTTGCATCGGACTCAGAGCAGGAATTCGCCCAGAATAAGTCAGCATCGGCTGCAGCGATTCAAGCCGAGACTCCAAGCCTTCTAAGTCCAACCTTACGTTCGACAACTCTCGAATCACCGCTGCTTGCTCTTCGCCCGCAGCCAACAATTCGCTGCCCGAATCAACCCATCCTTTGAGCTGACTGACGGAGCTTTCGGTCGCCCAAAACAAATCGCTAACAGCCGCGTCGCTTGAGGCCACCTCGCTGGACGACATCACCTCACCGCCCAGAAGCTTTTGTGAATCAATCTCGGCAACCGCAACACTCCGCGCTGCCTCACCATTTCCTGCACCGTTAAAATCCTGTCCAGCAAAAATCACCATCAAGGCCACAAGAGCAACTATCGTTAACGGAAGCTTCATCCAAGAAAGTCCCTGCTTCAATCCCATACGCGAACCGACTACCCCAGAAACTTCCACTGGTTCATCGCAAAGACACACTCGCTGTTCACCCTGCACACCAAACAACATCTCAAGCTGCTGGTATCGCTGCAACACTTGCCGACATTCCAAACAATCATCCGCGTGAGCCTGTACCCCTGGATCATCCAACAAACGAACTCGGCCGTCCATCAAGTTATTCAACCGCAACTCAAAACCATCACAAGTAACCACCTCATCAGCGTCACGACAACTTTGATCATCAACGACACAATTATCGCGAAGACAATCAAAGACTTTCTTTTTATTGAAGGCGGACATCATTCTTAACTTCACACGGTAACAAAAATAAACAGAACAGGAACAAAAACTGGCTAAGATTTACAAGCCACAGAAACAACCTCTCGCTTGGCAAGCTTCTGAACGATCTCTTGCCGAGCACGATGAACCCAAGTCTTGACCGTTCCCAATGGAACCTCTAATTGATCGGCAATCTGCTGGTACTCAAGTTGCGAACGGTGAAACAACTCAAACGCTTTTCGGTAGTCGGCTCGGATTCCCTGTAACGCCAAATCGACTTCTTCGGCTAACAACTGACCGCGTTGAGCCTGCACGGAACTATCTTCGACCGGATGCTCCAACGAAATCTCTTTCGGTCGCCGCGTGCGTTTTGCTAGCCGAGTCCGACAGCGATTTCCGGCAATGGTCAACAACCACGGCTCGAAGGACCGTGTTGAATCCCAACGATGCAGGTTCCTTGCAACTCTCAAAAAAGTCTCTTGAGTCGCATCTTCTGCATCCTCGCGTTGCCCAAGCATACGGTAGCAAAGCCCATAAACTCGCCCACGAAAACGATCAATCAAATCGCTAAATGCAGACTGCTGTCCATCCAGACAGCGATTGACGATAATAGATAGTTCTTCAGCCAATGGAATTTCCTTGATGCAACAGGTGTCTTTATATACCTACTTTGGCCGAACAAAGTTTCGTTCGAGAAAAAAAAATCTCAATAAAAAAACTCCGCAGCAACCACCGCAGAGTTTTTCGCAATTCATCATTGACTCTTGGAGTAATTCCAGCGACAACGGCTCCAACCCGCTTGTGTATGCTTTTACACCCAACTGCAGGAGTCTAACCCCCCACCTTGCTACTATCGCCGCTTAAAGAACTTTTTCAGCACATCGTCGGCAGCAGTCGTTGAATTACCATGAACATCTTCTTCCTTCTTAGGGAGTATTTTAGGGAGCTTCTTCGGTTTCGGCTTACCTCTGGAACTACCTGAATCCGCCTTCTTGGCGACCTCTTCAGCTTCTTTTGCTGCCGCTTCTTCAGCCTCCTTACGACGCTGCTCGTCTCGCCAAGCCTTCCCTTTACCAAAGACCGACGTGTCTTCCAGATTCAACTGCAAAGTCTCTGCACCTGCAAGCCGATCACGTTCATTCGTATCCTCGTCGTCATCCATCAACCAGTCAGAAATGCTGTCTTCCAACGACATCTTTTTCTTGGATGTCGCCGCCCGTGAAGCAGCCTCGACAACGCCTTTTACTTTTGGTTTCTTGGCACCCGCAACCGCATGGTCAACAATAACTTCAAACTGCAAGCGACCAACCCGCAACGAATCACCTGAACTAGCATCATGAGGACCGTCGAGCTTAAGCCCATTCACGTACGTTCCATTACGACTCTTCAAATCGCTAATACGAACGACACCATCGCCCACCACGATCTCACAATGTTCACGACTAACCAGATCACTCGACGGACGCAAATGAGCTGTTTCACCCCGCCCAATAATAAACCTTGCAACGGCGATCTTGATCTGCCGTCCATCATTTTTTCCGCCGATGACTTTTAGAGTTACCTGCATCCCCTTACGCCTCTCTTTTTCCAACGGCTTCGGCCAAACGTCCGAAACCTAAGATCTGCCGCAACAAACCGATATTAATACTTCTATCGGCGGCGACCACTTAAAACAATTATGCCTTACAGTTCTTTTGTGTCAAATCAAAGCGAATAAAGATTGGACTCTCACAGACCTCTGATAGCTTCCAACGCTTACCAATTCCCATCAAAATATGCACTAAGACCCACAACTTGCAGCCTAAGCCCCCCAAGCCCAAGTCTACCAGATTCCCTCGTACTGAGATTCGGTTCTTTTTTATTATCTAATAAGAATTAGATGTTGATAAAACGCCACAAGTGGTCAGTTAGTAGCTCAAAACCCTCTGAATTAAGCTCACCACGATCCAAATCACCCTACCGAGCCCGCTTAAGCCAAACAAACCCACACCAACGAAGGGCCACTAAAACATTTTGCATTTACCGTTTTCGAGTCCACCCACCGGAGCCGAACGTCGATTTTTCGATCTCTTCAGCCGAAGCCATTTCTTTCGTAGTCAACTTAGCAGGCAAAAATTCAAAGCCAAGTGCTCTCCCCAATGCCTCGGACAGCCGCTGCGAGAAATCCACCAACTGCATCCGCTTACCACTGAGCTCCATTAACCCAGGCAACTCCGGTGCGAACTTGGATTTCTGAAACAACAAACTTCCGTGCTGCAACAACGAGTGCTTCAGGCGCCGCTGAGCACTTCCGAGCACTTTCACTTTACCGGAAACCAAATCGCCATCGGATCGTCGTTGAAAACACAAAAACGCGGTGGGATCGATGACCACTTCCAGATCGCCACCTACTTCACTTTGCAGCCCCGTTGCATCTTTAAACAACTGCGATTTGATGCCATCTTCGGCCAACAATTCAACCACCACCCGATGTACTAAATCGTATAGCTCCGAAGTCTCTTTCGACCAGCGGTGGCTGCTAGGAATCGACAAACTGTACGTCAATTCTTGGTCGTGCAAAATCGCGCCACCACCACTACGCCGTCGCACCACAGGACACGCTACACTGGCGGCATGCAATTGCCGATCATCGTACTTTTGAAAGTAACCCAACGACAGCGTGGGCTGATCCCATGCATATAATCGCAGCGTGACAATTCCATCTTGTTCAGCCGACATCAACAAAGCTTGGTCCACTGCCATATTCCAAGCACCGCCACCAGGCGAGTCAAAAATCACTCGCGCGGGCATTGAACTCATTCTTCGGTCTCGTAGTCGGACATCGGTGGACAAGAGCATACGAAGTTACGATCACCGTAAACATCATCCACTCGATTGACCGCTGGCCAAAACTTTGCTGCCCGAGTAGCAGCAGTCGGAAACACGGCTTGCTCACGTGAATAAGATCGACCCCAATCGGCTTGCACCAAATCATCCATCGTGTGCGGAGCCTGATGAACGATGCAATCTTCGGCCGAAACCTCACCCCGTTCAACCGCGCGGATCTCTTCGCGAATACCGATCATCGCATCGCAAAAACGATCCAACTCTTCCAGCGACTCACTCTCGGTCGGCTCGATCATCATCGTTCCGCCAACTGGCCACGACATCGTCGGAGCATGAAAACCATAATCCATCAATCGCTTCGCGATATCAACTTCCGTGATTCCAGTGGCTTCCTTGATCGGGCGGATATCAATAATGCACTCGTGAGCCACTCGACCGTTACTACCTTTGTATAGCACAGGGAAATGATCTTCCAATCGAGCTGCAATGTAGTTTGCCCCAAGGATCGCCACCTGCGTTGCTTGTCGCAATCCCACGTTGCCCATCATCGCGATATACGCCCAAGAGATTGGCAGAATCGCAGCACTGCCGTACTGTGCCGCCGAAACCGCGCCATTGTTTTCGTCGCTCAACCCGTCAATCGGTTGAACAACATGGTTTGGCAAAAACGGAGCCAAGTGAGACTTTACGCCGATCGGCCCCATCCCAGGCCCACCACCACCGTGCGGAATACAAAACGTTTTGTGCAAATTCAAGTGCGATACGTCCGAACCAAACTTACCCGGTGCGGCGATGCCAACCAACGCATTCATGTTCGCACCGTCCATATAAACCTGCCCACCATGCTGGTGCACAAGATCGCAAGCCTCGGTCACCGTTTCTTCAAACACACCGTGAGTACTCGGATAAGTGATCATCAAACTCGACAATCGCTCGCTATGTTGTTCGGCTTTGGCTCGCAAATCTTCCAAATCGATATTGCCATCGTCGTCAGTTTTTACAACGACCACCTTCAAACCCATCATGCTGGCACTGGCAGGGTTGGTTCCATGAGCAGAACTTGGAATCAAACAAACATCGCGTTCGCCTTGCCCCAAACTCTCGTGATAACGCCGGATCGCCAATAACCCTGCGTACTCTCCCTGAGCACCGGAGTTCGGCTGCATCGACATGGCATCGTAACCTGTGATCTCAATCAACCAGTCACGAAGCTGATCCACCATTTGCTGATAGCCGGGCCACTGATTCGCCGGAGCAAACGGATGAACGTTCGCAAAGCCATCGAACGTCACTGGAATCATTTCTGCCGTCGCGTTCAACTTCATCGTGCAAGACCCCAGTGGAATCATGCCGTGAGTAAGCGAAAAGTCTCGGTTTTCCAAACGCTTCAAATACCGCAGCATCTCGGTTTCGCTGTGATAGCGATTGAACACCGGGTGCTGCAAGAACGGCGTCTCGCGTTGCAACTCTTTCATGCCAGCCGAATCAAAACCAGCAACTTCAACCTCTAACTTGTCCGCGTCAGTCACACCAAAGGCATTCAACAACGCCCGCACATCATCAACGGTTGTGGTCTCATCAAAGCTGAATCCAACTTGTGACGGGCTCACCAAACGTAAGTTCAAATCAAACTCGGCCGCTGCGCGGTCCACAATTGTCTGCGCCTCTTCCGTCTCGAGCACAACCGTATCAAAGAAGTCATCATGTACCAATTTGAAACCGGTTTTAACCAACTGTTGGGCTACCCAACTAGCCAACCCATGAGTCCGCTGCGCGATCGCTTTGACTCCTTCTGGTCCATGGTACACCGCATAGAACACTGCCATATTGGCCAGCAGCGCCTGAGCAGTACAAATGTTCGAAGTCGCTTTATCGCGTCGAATGTGTTGCTCACGAGTCTGCATCGCCATTCGCAAAGCAGTCTTGCCATGACGATCTTTTGACACGCCGATCACGCGTCCGGGCATCGAACGCTTGAACGCATCGCGAGTTGCAAAGAAAGCCGCATGTGGTCCACCAAAGCCCATCGGCACACCGAATCGCTGAGCACTCCCGAGCACGATGTCGGCACCCATTTCGCCCGGTGGCTTCAATACCGTCAACGCCAGCAAATCACTAGCGACCGCAACCAAACCCTTGTTCGCATGCACCTTCTCAATACAGTCGCTCAAATCCCGCACCTGACCGGTGGTTCCCGGGTACTGCAACAACGCCCCGAACACGTCGTGATCACCAACCGTTTCAGCCGGCGCGACAATCAATTCAAAACCAAAGTAATTCGCTCGTGTTTGCACTACATCCAAGGTATGTGGGTGAACATCATCAGCAACAAAAAACAAATTCGACTTGTGCCTACTTGCTCGCTTGCACAACGCCATCGCTTCGGCAGCGGCGGTTGCTTCATCCAACAACGAAGCGTTTGCAATCTCCATTCCTGTCAGATCCATGACCATCTGTTGGAACGTCAACAAACTCTCCAAACGCCCCTGAGCAATCTCGGCCTGATAAGGCGTGTAAGCCGTGTACCAACCGGGATTCTCCAGCACGTTACGCAAAATCACGTTTGGAACATGAGTCCCATAGTAGCCCATGCCGATCATCGATCGCTTGACTTGGTTCGCTTCAGCAAGCTCACGTAAAATATCGATCGCTTTGTTCTCACTAACTGCGGCCGGCAAATTCAAATCGCGACCCAGCAAAATGCTTTCAGGAACCGTTGTCGCAATCAGGTCGTCGAGCGACTTAGCTCCAACAGCCGACAACATCGCATTGACATCGGCTTCATTTGGCCCGATGTGTCGCCGAGCAAAATCGTCGTTGAGATCCATGGTGACATTAACTTTGGGAGAATCAATCGTTTGTACTGACATCTTTTGGGAACGCTATGATTTCAATAGGGTAGGGCAGGGCACGGACGCGAGCAGTTTTTTGCCGAGAGCGCAGAACGAGCCAGTTAAATAAAATCAAAAGTTAAATCAAACTTTCGAAGTCAATCGAATTTCACCTAGCTGGCTTCGTCGCATTGCTTTTGGTAGTTGCCGTACGACAACAGCTTGTCGACGCCCACGTCGCCATTCATTTTGACTTTGATAATCCAACCGGCTTCGTAGGGATCGGTGTTCAAAATTTCCAAGCTATCGACGATCGAAGAGTTCACTTCCACGATTTCGCCGGCGACGGGCGAGTACATTTCGCTGGTTGCTTTGACGGATTCGACTTCGCCGAACGCCTGGCCAACATCGACCAAATCACCCACTGCTGGCAGTTCCATGTAAACCAAGTCAGTCAAAGCCTCGACCGCGTTGGCCGAGATACCAATCGTGGCGACTCCGTCTTGGATGGCTGCCCATTCATGGGTTTCAGCAAAAAGTAAATTTTCAGGATTCAAAGCACTAACTCCGTTTGAATTTAAAGTGAATTTGTTTAACCGGACCATTCGTTGCTAAAACGATTGATCGGTTATGTTTCTTAAATGATTTTATCTAGCTGGGCCGCTTGTAAAACGGGACTTCGACAACAACCGCAGGATGCGATTTGCCGCGAATATCGACGGTCACCTGCGTACCAAGCTCAGTCGCTTCTGGCAGCAAGTACGCCATCGAAATTGATTTTTGTAGCGTCGGAGCAAAGGTACCGCTAACCACGGATCCCACGTTCTTTTCACCGACAAAAACCGCACAGCCTTCTCGGGCCGCTCGACGACCTTCCAACTGCAAACCAACACGCACAGGCAACGAAGAATCTTTCATTGCCGGCACGATCGCGGATTTGCCAGTGAAGTCGCGGTCTTTTAACTGCATCGCAAATCGCAAATCCGTCTGCGCCGCGTTGATATCTTCCGTTAACTCATGACCGTACAATGGCATGCCAGCTTCCAATCGCAGCGTGTCGCGACTGGCCAATCCAGACGCACCGCCTTCGATTTCTTGAGCGGCCGCAAAAACCTGCTCCCAGATCCCAAGCGCGATCGAACCGTCACACATGATTTCGCAACCGTCTTCGCCCGTGTAACCAGTACGCGTCAAAATAATATCGCCCGCGGTTTTACCATCGCTGCCGAATTGGCAAGAAGCACCGGTGTAATAACTGAGCGAATCCGGATCAATGGATGTTAACTTGGCGACAATTTTATTTGCACTAGGTCCTTGAACCGCAATCATCGCCGTTGATTCGGTACGGTCGTCCAGCTTGATCGCTCGGTCGCCGATATGTTGCTCCAACCAAGCCACGATTTTTGCTCGGTTACTCGCATTACAAACCATCATCCAAAATGGCTCTTCGCCACCAGCATCAGGCAAGTAATAAACCAACACATCGTCAAGAATCCCGCCAGCTTGATTACAAACTAACGAGTAACGGATTTTTCCGGGAGCGATTCCAGCCACGCGACGAGTCGTTAGACCGTCAAGCCATTGGCCGATTTCTTCTCGGTCGCCAGAGAACCAAATTCGGCCCATATGAGAAACGTCGAACATCCCGACCGCTTTTCGCGTCTGGTGATGTTCGTCCATGATGCTGGAGTA
Source organism: uncultured Pirellulaceae bacterium (assembly GCA_964555525.1). Taxonomy (GTDB): domain Bacteria; phylum Planctomycetota; class Planctomycetia; order Pirellulales; family Pirellulaceae; genus Mariniblastus. The sequence continues at coordinate 8,370 of CAZKTR010000009.1, read as the reverse complement.
CTGCACCGGCATATCCCAACCTGCAAAGTCGACCATGCGACCTCCATGATTGACGTGCCATGGATGCAATGGTGTTTGCAAAAGTTCAGCGGTTTTATTCAAGCCGTCAACCTTTCTTCGTGTCGGGCGATATACGTAGATGCTTCCCAAGTCACACGATTTCCTCGAACAACGATTGGTTCGAAGGTGAACTTGGTTCAGCGGCCGTTTTGGGATGTAAAAGAACTGCCCGTCATTCTAGCCTCGACAACCACCTTGGCTAGTCGTCCTAGCTGCCTACGCTACCAATTTCGCCACAATGGCAAGTCGGTCGGACCACGCAATCTATACCGGACACACCGTCCTAACATCCGCAAAATCAGCACCATGCTCGCCTGCCGGTGCTCAAATCGACCAAGAACAGCCAACCAACATCCCCCAAAGCCGGCGTAAGACTGAGAAACTGAATCACACCAGTGAGCCGTTCGCGCTAGCGTCGGACGTTAACAGAATGCCGCTTGACCTAGCAACCCGGCCCAAAACATGACGCAACGCCCAACGCTAGCGCGTTCGGCTCACAGGGAAAATCAGCGAATCAACCAGCGCCACAAAAAAAACGCCGCCGTCACCACCGCCAAGCTCGCGATCCCCGATAAGATTTGCAAACGACCGCTGTAAAATCCACGCGTGGTCAACTCTAGCCGAAAGTAACCATAAACTACCGCCAACAACGACAACACCACGCCGCCCAATACAGCCACGGACACCAAACGCTTTTTTAACCGTCGCTCACGGTCTGAAGCGACCGCATCAGGCAAAGCTGTAACCGGCTCTACCGCCGTCACCTCACCTTTATCCGAATCTTGATCGGACACCTGAGCCAACCCTATCGCCGAACCAGCAGCAGGCGTCGCCCAAAAATTTACACACAGCAGTGACAAACTGACCAGCATCCCCGCCAACCAAATGCCTCGCGTCTCAAACAATTTCAGATCCATTCCGTTAGACCTCCACTTGGTCAGCAGGCGAACCAACGATCGTCTGAAATTGGTCGGGATGCAACCAAGGCGAAGCCAATTGAACCGATACCGACACCACGACTGCAAACGTACACACCATCGTCAACGGTAGATTCAGCAAATGACTCCCGACGACACCAACCATAAAACTCAAAATCACGTTCATCACACTCATCCGCGTACGACGCAACGGATCGGTATGCCGTCCCAATCGCGTCAAGGCAAACAGCGCCGAAAAGCACAGCACAAACGCCGGCAGTTTTCCAACATAGTTATAAACCCACGCCTCCGTTTGCTTCACTGCAAAATCTGCGACTGTAATCCGAGCCAAATCGATTTCAAAAACGCTAGCCGAATAAAAAGCAACCGCACCCACAATCGCGCCAGCAAACGCCAGCATAAGAATTCGTGCCACAAACTCTCCCGGCCTCCAAGCCCACTGCTTGGTCATCCCAAGCATCACCCAAACCGACAGCACACTCAGCACCGTCTGCCATGTAAAGATCGACCAACCTAACAACGCACTCAACGTTCCGCCTGCCAAGCCTGACTCCGCCCTCACTCCCACGGCCAACACAAAGAAACCAATTACGATCGCACTGACGGCTCCAAGTAATAGCGAGCCTGTCAGTTCCACCAGTTGATCTGTCATCGGGCGATTGATCAAACGCGCCCTAACCGCCTCTCGCTCTGCTCGCTTGATCGCTTTGGCATCGGCCGAAGTGTTACTAACTGCTGGCGAAAGCACGTACCGCCGCGCCGCATAGTAGAGCAAATAAACCGTTGCCAACGCGACAGCCACCGCCAATAACCAAGTCGAATTTTGGATCACAACGATCCCAGCGACAATGATCGCCCCCAGCCTCACCGGCGTTGAAACATTCGCTTCGTTCCACCATCGATTCAAATCCGTCAGCCCCGATCTGACCGCAACCGCCATCGGTTCGTCCACTTGGCCACCATCAGCACCGACTACCTCACCCGCTGTCAGATTACTAACGGCCAAATTCGCAACCGGTTGCTGCGTTCCAAAGCCGCCTTGCATAATCGTTGGCGGCAACTGAGCTTTTAAGCTTGCCGCAGTTGGTTCAGCCGAATCACCGTCGCCGGCATCACCTTTAGCAGCCCCTGTTTTAGCGGGCTTTGCTTTGTAACCTGCAGTTGACTTCGGCTTGTTTCCCAAGCCAGCAGAAAAATTCATATCCCCGACCACATGGCGATCGACAATTTGATTCGCGCTGGCCGCCACCTCGGGCCACGGCAAATCACGAACCATCTCCGCAATGCTCGAGTACCTTTTTTGCGGATCCTTACGAAGCGACTTTCCGACCACCCGATGATACTCCTGAGGCAATACGCTCAAGTCCGGATCCATCGTCAAGTGCTTCATGATGATCTCTTGAGTGCTCTCGCCTTCGAACGGAACCACTCCCGTCAGCATCTCGTACAAGATCACGCCTACCGCGTAGATATCGATCTCCTTACCGTACTCCCCCTTGCCGATTTCCGGGGCCATGTAATGAAACGTTCCCACGGCTTCGGTTTGACCAGAACGATTGTTACACGAAATGAACTTTGACAAACCATAGTCACCGATCTTAATCACCCTCGCGTCTTGATCGCAAAACACATTCCCTGGTTTCAAGTCGCGATGAACAATCCCGTGCTCATGCAAATAAGCCACCCCCGACGCGGTCGACACAAACCAACGTTTGACTTCCTTTATCGGCATGCCCTGCGGATTGGCCTCGACCACATCCCGCAAGCTGGGTCCGGGCACATACTCCATCACCACCCAACTCTCGCCAAAGTCGTTCGTTTGAACATCCCACAACGAAATCAAGTTGACGTGCTTCAAGTTCAAACAATACCCAACACCTCGCAACTCGATATCCAAATTACGTTGGATCTTTTTAAGCGCCACTTCTTTGCCGGCATCATTCAAAGCAAAGTAGACCTCTCCAAATCCGCCCACGCCGATCCCGCGTTTGATCGTGTAGCCGGCCAGAGGCCGAGAGCCGCTTGAGTAAGAGAATCGCATTGAGAGTATTTTTATCGCTGCGAGATGAAAAGTGAGAGGCGAGGCAAATCGGGAAAGGAGCAACTGGCAGATCAACAACTGCTTTATACAGATTAGTTGAACAGGCCTTTACGTGTCTAGTCATTGAATACAGGGCAAATCAGTTTTACAAGTTAGCCAGGCCTCCTAAACGGTAACCCGACGCGTTAGCGAGAATCTTCACAGTATCCTCGCTACGCGTTCTGAAGTTGCACAAATACAAGCTCGACGCGCAAGCGAGTGCATTTTCACGAGCCTGTGATGCACTCGTTTGCGCGTCGAGCTTGTACTGCGAACGCTTTCTGTTGGGAATTTCCTGACACGGACGATTTAAACATCCAAGAATACCGGCTCTAACTTCAACGAAAAACCGTCACCATACAAACGGCTATCAAATCGAATCTCTGCTTCACTGGCCATTGCTTGCTCATCGACACAAAAGCCTATCTTCGACTTAGCAAACCACTGATCACTACGTCGGAATAAAATCAAATCAGCTTTCCAACCCGGACAAAAAACATGATTATTTGGATTGGGACCTAAAACAATCGATTGCCCAGCCAAAATAACTCCATCAGACCAAGGCAAGGTGCGGTGTCGCGAAACAAAATCCAACCGCGCGGACTTGCTGAGCGGGTGATCTTGCTGGTACGCCAATTCAACCCGATCACCCAACGAAATTCGCTGGCCCGATTTGATCGCAATGCTCTCGTCAACCGGGACTTCGCGGCCGGCGACTGCAACCGGCCCCAACGGTTGAACCAAATGCTGACCAGCAATCGTTTCGATCCTCGCATGACGCTGCCGAACATCTGCTTGAAGCGGAATAGAAACGGTGGAACCTTCGACCGCTTGACCAATGAAGTTGATTGAATCGGTGCAAACCAAATACCCACCCACGCCATCGACCCAAATCAAAAACGAACTGGAAAGCGGTGGCAAACTAAATTCCTGATCCGCTGAAGTGCCTTTGGCCAAAGAATCTGATTTTTCGAACGCAGTATCTTTTACGTTTGGGGCACTGGCCAAACGCACACTTCCGCCACTCGAAGACTCGGTTTGAATCACCAGATCGTCATCTTGCTTCGGCGATTCCGGCACACTGGTCAAACGCGACCCCACCGATGTTCGGCGTTTGACTCGTTGAGTCGCATGTCGCTTCGCACCGACCGCGATCTCGTGCTGCGGAGCGATCGCTAGAATTTGATCGCACAACTGGCAAACTTCATTCCACTTACACGAAAGCGCCGCTGACTGCAGCGACTCGGTCAGCAAACCCAATTTCACCCTTTGCTCTTGATGCTCAGCCAACCGTTCGCTTAAGCCCGGCAAATCCGGATACAAACGTTGTACCGACTGCAAACGCTCAACCGTATCATCGAACTTTCCAGCCAACATCAACTGGTCGACCGATTGCAGTAGGTCAGCGACAGCCCCAATTTGTTCGCTTTTTCGATTCGACAGATCTCGGTCGGCAAGCAACTTCACCAAATCTGCCGCTTGTTGGACCTGTCCAGCTTGCAGCATCGCATCGGCGCTGCTGATGGTTTGGTTTTGCAACTGCTGAGTCGTTTGTGAAACTAACGTTTGCTGTTGCGGGTCCGCAAAACTGGCCGCCTGTGTCAGCGTTTGCCATGCGTCAGAAAAGTCCTCCGTTTCCGCGACGGAGTTTGCGCGAAGAATCAACGCTTCGGTCAACTGTCTACGATGCTCTCTCGCAGCCTTGCTCTCACCAAGACGACGTGTAAGCTCCATCGCTCGGTCAAGCTGACCAGCATTGATCGCGTCATCAATTTCATTCTTGCGGCGAAACCAAGCCATCATCGAAATCCGTTTTTTACTCTTTTAATTCTTATACAAGCATAGGCCATAAACACACACAAAACGACTCGCCATCGATTTTAATAGCTGACAAGACAGTAAAAAAACAGTTGCGAAGTAGTGGATGAGGCTACGAATCCTTGCCCAGCGGTACCGTGCTTCAGGTCTCGTAGCCTCGCCCACTACGTTCTAACCAAAACACAAAGCCCTCCAAATACAAGCTCGCCGCGCAAGCAAGTGCATCAACCACTCGTAAAATGCACTCGCTTGCGCATCGAGCTCGTATTAGTGCAACTTCAAAACTGACACGTCGGCTGACCGACCACTTCAGCCTAAAGTCACACAAAAAAAAACCGCCAATGAACGCTAACGGATGCCGATGCTTTTAACACATCAATTGCATTCATCAACGTCCATTCGCGGTTAAACCCACCCCAAATCCTCGTTCGGTCTTGCCCCTTAAAAAACCCCGAAGGCGAGCCGGAGGATACTCGCCGCAGGGTGTCAAACGGTGCAACCCCGTACGTTACCTATCAACTTAGATACCAACCGAATCAACAACTTCGCTGATTTCAACTTCATCGAACTTAGAATCATTTCCAAAATACTCGTCCATTTCCTTCAGCACATCCGTGGCCGGCAATACCGAATCGGCACTGACAGGAATCTGGCCACGGAAGCCAGGCATGATGTTCAAGTACTCTTCGTCAGCCGAGATCGTTGCGTCCAAATCAGACAACATCTCACGAGCTTTGGCCAACTGACTCGTATCAACATCCAACTCGTTCGCTGTCGCAATCACTTCGTTCATGCGATTTCGAGCCGATAAGTTTTCGATTTGAACTTCCAACTCTTGCTGTTGAATCTTGGCTTGCTCTAACTTCGCCAAAGCATTACCAAGCGACTTTTCACGAATATCGATGATCTCCTGTTTCTTTTCAAACGTTGCCTCAGCAGTTTTGTAAATACTGAACCGATGTTGCAGGTCTTCTTCGACTCGTGATTTGTCGAACTTCTTGCTGTTTACCGCGACGTAAAACTCTTTGCCAGACTCCAAGTGATTTCGCAGCGCCAGCATTTCTTTTTTGCTGGAGTCCAGCATTTGTTTGTGCTGTTTTAGTTCAACCAACAGCTTGTTGATCTGAACCTTTTCTTTGGCCACCTCGTGCACCATGCTTTTGATCTCTGGACCAATCGCTTCCAACTGCTGGCGAGCCGCGTCCAACTGAAACGATACCGGCACTGAATCATTGGCAGCATCACGGAATTTGTTGTACGCCGTTTTGGAGTAAGGGATCAGTTTTCCGCCGAAAGCCAGGCCTGCCAGCAAGGCAACCGCGACGAACCCAAGGGTAATCTTCTTAAACATTTTCTTTCCTCTTCGTTTTGACGGAAACAGTCAGTGAAATAGTTCCAAGCCCGCCACGTAAGCAAAAACTGTCTCGCTATTTGCAGGCCCTAGAGGGTTTTCGCCCCCCGCCCAACAATCTTTGGAAAAAAGACCAACGTTTTTTGCCAGCAACCGATTTGCCACTGCCGGACTTCGAAAATCGCGCAGGCTTACCCAACGTCACAATTCAACCGTTTCTGCAGGTATTTACTTGAAAAAACCGCTGCCACGTGCGGAGTTCCTCCTCCCAAAATCGAGCTAGGCAACGATTTTGCGATCAGGTTGGTTGCATCGCTTGCTGCCTTTAATTACCGTTACTAACAGAATGGAAAAGGAGTCGAACATGGAGATTCGAAATAATGTGGAATACCTCATACGGTGATCGCGTGCTCGCCCCTGCAGAAGCCTCGCTTTTCGTAGAAGCCTCAGCTTACATGCGAGACATGATCACGGCAGCGGTCGAGATGAACGAGTCACATTGCACCGGAGTGGCGGCATTTGACCGCCTTCAACCGACCCAGCAGTTAACCGCTCTTCACCTAGTCACGATGGCGTTGCTCAAACCCGAAATCGAGCCACCACCACTGTCAGCGACGCTCGAAGGCACCGTTTACGCCGTCTTCAAAGACCTCCTAAGCCTGATCGCGTTAGAAGTTGACTACGAATTTGACCTTGAGCCCTCGTTTAAGTTACGCGACGCCATCCTCGCCGCCAGAAAAGCAAACGTCATCAGCGATACCGATTGGCACGAACCATCTGAAGACGAACTGAACGGCTTGCCAGATTGCACCTGTACCGACATCGATCGCTGGCAACACGAAATCGAAATCTTGGCTGACCAAATCTTGTGGGACCGTGACTTTGAACTGGAGGCACTGATCGCCGACCAAGACCCATTCAAAGTTGCAGGCATCAAAGAGTACCTCGGTATCGGTCGCGATTATTTCTCCACCCCCGGCCCGGATGCGAACTCGCAAGAGTATCTAAAAATGGACCGAGAACTGGTAGAGATTGTAAAAAAGACTAACCCAGGCGTGTATCGGTACGAGTAGCCTCAAACGTAGTAGATGAGGTTACCAATCCGAACCTACAGCGCAGGCAAGGATGGGTTTGGTACCCCGACGCGTAAGCTTTGAGTTTGCACATTTAGCCGCGAAGCGACAGCCTAACCGTTTCGTTCAAGCGTCTTTACAATCGCACTCCGCATTCTTTCATAAAACTGAGACCTGTTGATTCGCTGTCGAATCACATTGGGTAGCCGGGCCAATATTGGTTGCCAGTGCTCCAGAGGTGGAAAGCGAAGCGTCCAAAAACTAGGGCGTTCCTCGGACGCCAAAATTCCAGTCAGAAAAACTCGCGAGCTCGACTCACGAGCGGCAAAAATTTCAATCGTCACTTGGGTCGTATTTTCAGTTTCATGCTTTCGAGTATGAACCTTGAGACGCCCGACTTTTCCGCCTGCAATTTCGTCTGCGGCTTGGTCGGCTGGCGAATCTGAAATTCCGTTTTTAATTCCATCAATCGGACTTGGCAAACTCGTTGAATCGTCCGGCTTGGCAACATGCACATAAATGGTTGTCGTCTCCAAATTCGCATGCCCCAACACTTTTTGGATTCGACGAATATCGCATCCGTCTTCAAAACAATGCGTCGCAAAGGAATGACGAAGCGAGTGTGGCGAGGCGAGCTTTTTGATCCCGGTTAACATTAGCGTTCGTTTGAGAACACGTTGAATCGTTCGCGGGCTTAAGTGCCGATCCAAGCGACCGTGGCCTTGTTCAGCAGGGAAAAGAAACGGATTTTTCCCAGCCGAATCAGACAACGAACGCAATAAACCGCGATAGCTACTTGGCAACGCGACTTGCCGATCAACGGCATGTTTTCCTTGCCTGATATTGATCAAATGCCGGTCAAAATCAATGTCCTTAAACTTAACACGCGCGACCTCGCTAACTCTCATGCCGGTGGCATACATTAGCCCCAACAACAATTTATCTCGTAGTGAAACCGCAGCCTCCAGCAACTCCACAATCTCTTCTTTACTTAGGACGACAGGCAATTTTTTGGGCCGCCGCGGCGTGGCCAAGCCTAACGTAATGTCC
>CAZKTR010000008.1:0-25224 GCA_964555525.1 uncultured Pirellulaceae bacterium | reverse complement strand
TCGTAATTGGCTCGGGCCCAGGCGGAGAAGGGGCTGCCATGCAGCTCGCAAAAGATGGCAAAAAGGTCGTCGTGATCGAGCGCTACGAAAAAATTGGTGGTGGTTGCACCCACTGGGGCACGATCCCCAGCAAAGCACTTCGCTACGCCATCTACCGACTAACCGAAGCGTTGAACAACCCGCTGCTAAGAGCCTGTGGGGTCGACGCCAAACCAAGCGTCGTCGAACTCAACAAATCTGCTCAACAAGTCATCGCCAGCCAAGAATCGATGCGCCACACCTTTTACAGGCGAAACGACGTTGAAGTCATTTTTGGCCACGCTCGCTTTGACGGTGCCAACACGATCACCGTCAACAACGAAATGCGAATCGAAACCGAGCACGTGATCATCGCCGTTGGCTCTCGCCCTTACCGCCCGAGCGGCATCGACTTTGACCACCCTCGGATTTTTGATAGCGACACCATCCTTGGGCTGGACCGCCGCCCAACCTCCATGGCAATCCTTGGCGCCGGAGTGATCGGTTGTGAGTACGCGTCGATGTTCCGTAACTTGGCCATCAAAATCAACCTGGTCAATGGACGTAGCGAATTACTGGATTTCTTGGACGACGAAATCAGCGATGCACTCAGCTATCACATGCGAGAACGAGGCGTCGTGATCCGGCACAACGAACAATACGAAAAAGTCGAACCCTGCGATGACGGAGTGGTCACTCATCTGAAAAGCGGTAAGCAACTCAAAACCGACTGCGTGCTTTGGGCCACCGGTCGTACCGGAAACACCAGCGATCTAGGTCTCGACACCATCGGCATCGAACCCGACAGTCGCGGTTACATTGAAACCGACAAATGCTACAACACCTCTGTCGAAAACGTGTTTGCCGTCGGTGATGTGGTTGGATTTCCTTCGCTGGCCAGTGCCGCCTACACGCAAGGCCGAGCAGCGGCGATGAAGATTTTGAATACGCTGGACGATTCTTGCGGTCTTGCCAAACCAATTCCTTCGGGCATTTACACCAGTCCCGAGATTTCTTGCATCGGCAAAACCGAAAAGGAACTCACCGAAGCCAAGGTCCCGTACGAAGTCGGTGTGGCTCAGTTCAAGAATCTAGCTCGAGCCCAAATCATCGGCCAAACTGTCGGCATGCTGAAGCTATTGTTCCATCGTGAAACGCTAGAAGTACTGGGTATTCACTGCTTCGGCGCCAACGCGGCCGAGATCGTTCACATTGGTCAAGCGGTCATGGACGGCGACGCGGCATCGAACTCGTTGAAGTACTTTACCGAAACGACTTTCAACTACCCAACGATGGCCGAAGCATACCGAGTAGCAGCATTGAACGGCATCAACCGGTTGTTTTAACCGGCTTTAGCCGGGTTCCGCCTAAAGGCGGATACTACGAACCACTTCCTCCAGTCTCCCACCTCTTCCCCTCCATCCTGCTAGCACCACTGATCTTGAGCAAAACTTAGATATTGGATAAAAAAATCATCGAAAAAATATCTGGACCGGGGCTGCTTCTCAACACTTGAAACAGCAGCCACGCTTCGAAATCGCATCAAGGATGATTCGCGATGACTATCAAGACCCAACCAAACCACTACACCCTCCTCGCCTTTATACTCGGCTGCCTTGCCGTGCTGGTGGTTACTTCAAACGCCACCGCACAAAGCTCGTCGATCGAGTTTCCATACCAAGCCTTGGTCTCCAAAGACAATGCGTTGGTTCGAAGTGGTCCGGGCAAAGTCCACTACGGCACGCAAAAACTGCCGGCAGGACAAGTCGTCGAAGTTTATCGCCACGACCCCGATGGATGGTGTGCGATTCGTCCAGTCGATGGTAGTTTCTGCATCATTCCCGAATCGACTGTCGAGGTCATTGGTGAAGGCGTTGGCCAAATCAAACTTGCGGGTACGACTCCATTTATCGGGACCAAGTTGGGCTCGGTTGATAAACCGCTTTGGCAAGTCAAGTTGCGAGAAAAAGAAAAGGTCGCTTTGATCGGCCAACTGTCTTGGCCCAGCCCTGAAGGCCACAGCACGATCTGGTACCAAATCAAACCGCCAGCGGGGGAATTCCGCTGGATCCATGTCGACAATCTCGAATCGCTTTCGGGAGAAACCATGGCCTCAATAATCACCCCCAAATCCCTCCCCCAACCAATCGCCACGGCGCCCAAGGCCCCTCAGCGATTTCACACCACTGCTCCCATACCGTCGGCAATCGAACCACCAGCAGTTGCAAAACAATCAACTGTTATCCCTACCCGACCTAGCGCTGATTTAGCAACCCGGCCACCGGCTGAACCAAATCGCAATGATTTCGCGGCCGAGCGGCCTGACGTTGAACTGGCCAGCTTTGCGGCCCCTGTCGCAGATCTTAAGCAACCACCGGGCCCAATCGAACCGCCGCTTCAAGACAGCGGCAGTGGATGGCGAAAAGCCACTCGTTCGATACCGGCGGATAGTTCATACGACAGCTCATACAATAGCGCTGCCGCCGATTTTGCTTCACAGTCGACACCCCGTCAGACTCGTCAGCCATACGGTTCATCCGTCGCCAGCAACTACAACCACCACAACAATTCGCAATTCACCCAACAGCCCTACAACACAAACACGGCCCCAACAAATCCCAACAAGGCGTTCCAACCATACGATCTAAATGCTTCTGGCCAATCACAGCAGAGCTACAGCGGGCAAATCCGAATTGCGGACGCCAGCCCTGATCGCGGCCGATTTGCACAACAGCTAAATCAATCCGGAGGAATTGCGAACAACTACACTGGGCAACTCGGCAACGCAGACAGCCTACAAACGCTTAACAATCGATTGACTGTCGAAATGCTTAAAGCACCTTCGCAGTGGCAGTTAGCGCCACTGGAGGCAGCCACCCGTCAATACATGACCTCCGCAAACTACACGCAGCAACAAGCCGCTCAACAGTTTTTGACCAAACTTGCCAACTGCCGACAAGTCGCCGCTGGTTACGGCGGCGGATCGGGAACACGTCCAACAAACGCCATCGGAACTAGCAACGGATCGGGCTTCGCTGGTTCACAAACCAGAGAAAACACCTTGGCCAATAACGCTCAATTCGATGCCACTGGCTGGCTAAACGAACTCAAACAAGGTCGCGGCACGGAACCGTCGACCTACGTCTTACAAGATGAAACCGGCAAAATCATTTATCACGTGACTCCGATCCCCGGATTAAACCTCAACCGCTATCTGAAAAAGCGCGTCGGAGTCAACGGCCAACTGGGGTTCAATCAGCGATTGAACCTAAGACATGTCACCATTGAACGAGTGTTTCCGCTGTAGGGATTAGCATTCTGAAGAAAAATCGATCATACTGTTGCCAGCCTACAACAACTTCAAAATTCTTTGGCAACAGACCACTATGATCGATTCAAAATCTTGCACCTTTCTATCACACATGTGCAAATCTCTCGTCGGACTGACCCTACTTTTCATGCTAACAGGTTTTGCTAACGCTCAGCAGAACAACCAAGCCCCCGAGGGTTTTACGGCGTTGTTCAACGGGAAAGACCTTTCCGGCTGGCATGGGATGGGACACTTCAGTCCGGTTAAGCTGGCGGCGATGTCCGAACAGGAACGCAAAACCAAACGAGACGCCGACTGGGAAAACGCCCAGCAGCACTGGTCAGTCGAAAACGGCGAGATCGTCAACGACGGCAAAGGTGTATACCTCACCACCGATCGCGAGTTCGGCGATTTTGAATTCTGGATCGATTACAAAGCGACTCCCAAATCCGATAGTGGGATCTACTTACGAGCCAACCCGCAAGTTCAAATCTGGGATGTTAAAAACGAGAAGCAGTGGAAACACGGTTCCGAAAAAGGTTCCGGCGGTCTGTGGAACAACAAAAAAGCGAACAACGGTAAGGATCCGTTGGTTCTAGCTGACAACCCAATGGGTCAGTGGAACCGTTTGCGAATCCAACAGATCGGAGCCCGCACCAACGTTTGGCTCAACGGCAAACTTGTCGTCGACTGGGCGAGCATGGAAAACTTCTGGGATCGCAGCCGAGCCCATTTTCCAACCGGCCCAATTCAACTACAGACCCACGGCGGTGAAATCCGCTGGCGGAACGTGTTTATTAAAGAGATCGATGCCGAAGCGGCCAACAAGATTCTCAGCAGCCACACCAACGAGGGGTTCACCCCGGTCTTCAATGGCAAAGACTTCACGGGTTTGGCAGGGGACATCGACAAGTACGAAATCAAAGATGGCATCCTGAGCAACAAAAACAAACAGTCAGGCACAATCTACACTGCCAAAGAATATTCAGACTTTGTCGCTCGACTTGAATTTCGCTTGCCACCAGCGGGAAACAACGGGCTGGCCATTCGCTACCCCGGTTCGGGTGATCCAGCCTATACTGGAATGTGCGAACTTCAAATCCTCGATTCCGAACATGAAGCCTATGCCGATCTCGACCCGCGACAGTACCACGGTTCGGCATACGGCATGGCCGCTGCGACTCGCGGTTACCTCCGCCCGGTTGGACAGTGGAACTTCCAAGAAGTGACCGTTAAGGGATCGACCATCAAGGTTGAACTCAACGGCAGCGTGATCTTGGAAACGGATCTGTCGACGTTGGATCCAAAGAAATTCAAAAGCGGCTCCGAACATCCGGGCAAAGATTTAACCAAAGGACACCTTGGTCTTGCCGGGCACAGTGCTCCGGTCGAATTCCGCAACCTAAGCATCAAAGTGCTTGAGTGAGCCGTTCGCGCTAGCGTCGGGCATTAACAGAATGCCGCTTGACCTAGCAACCCGCGGCCCAAAACCTGACAAACGCCCGACGCTAGCGCGTTCGGCTTTCACTGGGGCAACGGGATTGTAGCGTCGGAGACCCTGTCGCCACCCCAAACAAAACAGGCCAGTGCAACGTCGCACTGGCCTGTGAGTTTGAATCAATTTTCATGCTGGAAAAAAGACAAGCAAACTTCGACGTTAGCTTCCTTTCTTCTTCGCCTTCTCGGACTTCTCAGTCTTTTCCGCCTTACGGGCGGCGGCTTTTTCAGGATCGGTGATATGGCCGAACTCTTTCTCAAAGTCCTCTCCATACTGATCGTCCTGCAAATTATATTCACCCTTGATCTCTTCTTCAAAATCGTCGTCGAAGTCCTCGTCGAAATCCGCCACGTCGAACTCGTCCACAACCTCTAAATCGAGGTTGTCAGTCGGCGGCGGAGCTAGATTGTCCTCAAGGTCCAAATCAGAATCGCTGTCTGAAGGTTCAAGCAATGGATCGACTAATTTTTCATCATCAGCCATGTCGATTATGTCTCCGGATTTCCGATGTACTCTGAGTAGTTATTAGCCGGTAAAGGGTAGATAGTACGATGATAATGTCAAGCCAGTATGCCGCAAAGATCAGGCGGATAGTTGAAATCATGCCCTCGAACAACCAATCATTCCAGCATCGGCGCTTGGCAGCACAATTCTGGCAAACCTACCCATTTATGACGATTGGACACGACAATCACGAAACTTAAGTCGTGTATTCTGAATTGAATCGAACGTAGTCGACCGTCAAATCGCTGGTCCAGTGAATCGCTTTGCCAGCACCCGCACCAACCACCAACGAGACTGTCGTTTCGAAGCTGTTTTTAATCGCATCGCTGACTTGCTTGGCATCAAAGGTCAGCGGCTCGCCTTGGTCGAAAATCGGAAAGCCATTTAACTCCAGCCGCGTCTGGCTTAGACCCATCGGCACTCCAGCGTAACCAGCGGCCGATACAATCCGGCCCCAGTTGGGATCGGCTCCCGTGATAGCTGTTTTCACCAAGTTACTTCCGGCAATCGTCCGAGCAATCCTTTCCGCGTCGGCGTCCGAATTTGCTCCGCTGATTTGAATTTCAACCAGATGAGTCGCACCTTCGCCGTCGGCCGGGATCAGCTTCGCCGTTTCTAAACAAACCTGGTCAATCGCCTGCTGAAGAATTGACAAGTCGGATTCGTTTTCAATCGAATTTCCTGCTTGGCCACTGCAAATCAAAATCAAGGCATCGTTAGTGCTAGTATGGCCTTCCACCGAAATCCGGTTAAAAGACCGATCGGCGGCGGACTTGATCATCGCCGCAGCTTGGTCCAAACGAACGTTTGCGTCAGTACAAATGACTCCCAACATGGTGGCCATGTTCGGTCCAATCATCCCAGCGCCTTTGGCCAGCCCAACGACAGCAATCGACTCGCCACCAATTTGCACTTCACGACTGGCAACCTTACGGCCTTGATCGGTCGTCATGATCGCTTCAGCAGCATCGATAAAACTCTGCTGGCTATCACCCACGGAATCACTCACCGCAGCAATACCGGTGGACAACGCATCCATCGGCAACGCGTGGCCAATCACGCCGGTCGAGAGCACCGCAACGGATTCAGGTTTCACTGACACAGCGTCGGTACTCAACGATTGCGCCACCAATCCAGCCATCGTTTGATTGTCCTTGGCACCTTGCTGGCCCGTACAGGCATTGGCGTTGCCTGAATTAACCACCACCGCTCGGAATTCAGCGCTGGGAGTGATGCTTCGATTCCAATCGATGCTGGCTGCACAAACCACGTTTTGGGTATACACGCCAGCTGCTACTGCCGGTTGCTGGGTACATATCAAAGCCAAGTCCTTTTTGCCGGACGCTTTAATACCGCAAGCCAAACCACCAAACTTAAAACCACGAGGAATCTTCATTGTCACTCTTTCTCTTCCTTGGAATCCACCAACGCGTAATTCAATCGTGACCTAAACAAAGCCGATCCGATCAACGACTAAATTAGCGCTGTTGTTTCCTCAAAACCGCACATCACATTAAAATTCTGCACAGCAGCTCCACTAGCACCTTTGATCAAATTATCCAGAGCACTCATGATCACCACCATCGACCGACTATCGGCGGAATGGATATCACAGAAGTTCGTGCAAGCCACATCCTTGGTTTTCGGCGGGCAGTCCGAAATCCTAACAAAGGTCTCTGCCGAGTAGTACTCATTCAGACATGCATTAATCGATTTTGCGTTATGACCAGCGGTTGGTTTGACGTAGATCGTCGACAAAATCCCTCGATCCATGGGGGTTAGGTGCGGCGTAAACACAACTCCTGTTTCAACCTGGGTCTTTCGTGCGATGATCTGATCGATCTCAGGCATGTGTCGATGAGTCCCGACACCGTAGGCGGCGATCGATTCATTACACTCTGGGTAGTGGAATTTCAGATTCGTTTTCCGCCCCGCACCTGAGATACCGGTTTTGGAATCCACGATGATCGAATCGTTGTCGATCAATCCAGCGCCGAGCAACGGCACTAGCGGCAGCAGGGCCGAACTGGGGAAACAACCTGGGTTGGCGACCAATTGAGCCGCCTTGATATCGTCGCGAAAGAACTCTGGTACTCCATAAGCAACCGTGCCGACACGATCGGGATCGGGATGAGTCACCGAATACCATTGCTCAAAAGACCCCACATCATTCAACCGATAGTCAGCACTAAAGTCGACAACTTTGATATTTCGATCGAGCAATTGACCGACAATTTCAGCCGACGCCGCATGCGGCAAACAGCAAAAGGCGACATCTACCGCTTCACAAAACGAATCAATTTCCAATTCACAAAACCGCAAATCAAAAACACCACGCAAACCAGGATGCACATCCGCTAGCGCCGGGCAGCTAGTATCTCGAGACGTGATCTTAGTGACAGAGACATGCGGGTGACGGGCCAACAGCTTTAGCAACTCCAAAGCGGTGTATCCGGTCGCCCCAACAATACCGACTCGAACCATAGAACTTACTTTTTCTTCTTTTTACTTGGTTTAGGTTTGTTTTTGTCCGACTTGGCTAACACAACCAAACCATCTTCAAAGTTCGCCACGACTTCAAAATTAATTGCTTGGCCACCACCTTCTAACAAAAAGTCAATTGACTTTTGGTAGTCGCTCATCAGTTCCGCACTAGCCTTAGCAATTCTAGCCCGCTTTTGCTCAGGAGAGTCTTTCTTCGCCCCCTTTGCTAGTTGTTGAGCATTTGCGTTAATCGCTTCGAGTTGCTGTCCGAAGCCTACTAAATCACTATGGGATTTGATGGGGATTCCTCTTAACACGAGTGCTGCCGTCAGCTTAATCTCTTTTCCGGAGCGTTTGGCCCAAACTTGCAGATTCATGAACCCTCCTTTTTCTCGCCGTTTAAGTTTGACGACCGCGGGCGCCTCGAAAGTGATCAGCGGCCTGATTACCTCGATTGAGCGTTCCTTATTATTCAATGCCGACAACCGAATTTGAATATTATCCTGATGAGGCAAAGCATTAATTTCTAAGCTTAGCTCGTCAACCAGACTCTCTTTGTTGATCCGCAACGATCTGATCGACTTATCGGGCTTTCGCAACTTAGAAACACAAGACCGGCCATCGGGAGTGCTCAACCGCACCAAGCAGTTCCTCAAATAAACTGCCGATTTCTCGTTTGCGGCCTCCGGCATCCATGCAAACATAAACTGATTGTCTGTCTTTTGAAAAGTTGCAATTTCAACACTGCTACGACTTTTCTTATTCTTCTTGACCGAAACGATCCACTTTTCCTCTTCAGAAGAATCTTCGTTCAATTCAAAGAAAACTCGACGCTGTGAAACTCCTGCTGGTGAAACCAACTCAGTTGACAAAAAGTAGTTTCCCGGGATCTCAAGCGTCGTTAACTTCCTTGGTTTAGTCGATTTGATTGGCGGTAAATTAAATGCTTTAGGCACCTTGCGAAAATGCTCCTTGGCCAACTCAGCCGCCTCTTCCACAAAAACCTCGGCTTCGGCAATCGCCTTCAGCCACTTCTTTTCACCAATCTTATTGCTTCCAACGCTATCGAGCACTTCATCCAAAGCATCTGGCTTCATTTGCGAAATTTGCAGGTAGGTTTTAATACCACCTTCGTAGAGCGCCTGCTCGGTTTTTTCACCGATGTTAGTCAGCTCCTCTAGGTCATCGGGAACCACATCAGCAGCGACCGCCGGAACTGCCCCTCCTTTTTCATCCTCTGGCAGACCAGTTTTTTTCTTATCGCCAAATATATCGAGGAACTTATTCGACTCCTCCTCGGCCTCAGGCGGATCGCTTTTGGGGGTTGGAGCTTCAGACGCTGCAACGTCGACCACCGAATCATCAGGCTTTGACTTGCCAGAGTCAGCTTCATCGGGTTTCGGATCAGCATCCGTGTTACTTGGTTTCGTTTTATCTGAACTAGCACTGCCCTTGTCGATCTCAGCAGGCGATTTATCTTTGGTCGTCGGCCGCTTATTACGATTCTCGCGTTTTCTTTTTGACTTCTTTGCCTCGTCAGTTTTTTCAGGCTGCTTGGGCCCTTCGGCCGCTTCTTTTTCCTGCTTCACCTCCCAAGCTTCAAATTCCTGCCGTTCTCTTTCCTTGTACTTCGCAGCCTCTGCTTTCCTAGCTTTGTCTTGCTTGGCTTCCGCCGCAGCGATCTCCGCGGCCGGTTGAGTCACCATTTTGCTATACGCGCGGCTGATGCCGTAGCCGACGATTCCAAGAAACATCACCAAACCAAGTGCACAAGCGATCAAGAACGGAGGACTGGCCTTGGCTGCGGCTACAATCGACGCCGATGAAGTTCTGGCTTCCTCTTCATCGGGCGCGTCGGGTTGATAGGTGACTTTCGAGACATCACTCAAATCAACTTCAGAATCGCTACCAAGCGGCGTCGAAAAAATAGGATTCGCACCTGACTTGGTTACTTGAGCGTTCTCGTCTGCGTCGGACGTGGCTTCGACCCATTGCTTCAGGTTGTCCATCGCTTCGGCGCCCTTGGCATTCATCAATGCGAAGATCTTAAGAAGACTTGCTCTAGGACCACTATCGGCCCCTGGGTTGGCGTCCAACAATTTCTTACCTAACTTGGCCAACGCCTTAAAGTCAGCAATCGGCTTTGCCTCGGGTTCATCATTTTTCTGATTCCGCATCGGTGACACGGTTAAATTCTGCAGTTTGACAGTACCTTTTTCCGTCAACACAACGTCGGCTTGGCTGATCGTCCCATGAACAACATCGTTCTGATGAGCAAACTCGACACCTTCAGCACACTGCAAAATCAGCTGGCCAATTTGCGGCGTCGTAAAAATCTCTGTTTGAACATCCAATGACCGACCGGGCACATGTTCAACCACCAAAAAATATCGATCATCGTCGTGATCAATATCATAAACGTGCACCAACGCAGGATGATCCAACTTGGCTACCAAAGACGCCTTTTGAATCATGTCCTTCCAGCGTTTGATATCACTGGTCAAATCGCGAGCGAAAATCTGCAATTCAACTTTGCGATTTAAGGTAGCGTGGATCGCAAGATAACGAGCACCAAGCTCATCGCGTTGCATCCGCGAAAGCAGAAAATAGTTTCCAATGCGTAGGCGATACCGACCGCTGAGTAAAAACTTGGCCTGCCAAGTGGTCAGTAATTCCTGTTGCACCAACGACTTGGCAAGCTTTCTTGCACTCTCAATTTTTGTCGTTTGATCCAGCCACGGCTGCAGTTTCTTTGCATCAACTACATTACTTTTTTTAAGCAAAGTAATAAATTGATGGTGAGAAATATCCGCCATGATCCAATGACCTTGAATAATTTTTGGTGGGTAATTTTAGAATAGAAGGCTAAGCCCCATTATTGCCTGATTAACGATTCCCTTCAAGCTCTTGAATGCAAGAGGTTAACGATCAAGCGTTGAAAAATAGACACGTGAAAGGGATTGGCAACACTGGGTAATTGAAAAACGCTGAAGAGCCACCTGACGCTGCTCTTGGCCGATTTGAAGCCGAAAATCTAAGTCGTTGCTCAAATCAACGATCCGCTGGACAATTCGCACGTTGTCACCCACAGGAATCAAATTTTTAGTCGCCGAAGGACCACTTAGTATTTCAGCTGAGCCACCCACGTTCGTCGTTATTATCGGCAACGCACTGGCCGAAGCCTCCAACAACACCCGCCCAAGCGGTTCTTGTCGAGCTGGATGAAGCAGAACATCTGCCAGCCTCATCAAATCCGCCACATCCTCTCGGCGACCGAGCCATTTCACATTCTGACCAAACGGCGACGCTGCTAATTGTTCATGGATCTCTCGCTCATATTCAATCGCTTCGGCTTTGGTTGAATGACGTTCACCAACGACCAACAGCTTTAACTCGGCAACCTGCTGAGCCGCTTGCAGGAAAATCTCTGCCAAATCGCGAACACCTTTTCGCATTCCAATTTGCCCTACATACAGCAACACACAATCCTCAGGCGACAAACCAAACTCCGCTCGCAACTGCTGCACTGTCGCCGCCCGTTGAACATCAACTTCCGCATTCGACTCATCGGCGCAAGCTCCCAACGGCCGAAACACCTGATCGTTCACGCCGTTGTAGACCGTCACCACTCGGTCGGCATCCAACCCCTGAGACACATGCCATTGAGCCGTCGCGTTCGATACCGCAACAATTCGATCGTTTTGATTGATATCGGCAGTGGCTTTTTTACTCAGCTTCAAAATATCTCGCAAATATCCAACGCTCGGCACGCCAACATCAAGCGGTCCTACGATACGAGACATCGAAAGACTATTCGCATGAATCAAACACGGTTGAACATCGACAACCAAACCTGCAATCTGCTCACGCAATTCAATTTGACTCAGCCGATCCCCATCGGGCAGGTGGGTGGTCAAACCGACGTTGCGAATACCAATTCTTTGCAACGCCTTTTCAAAAGGACTCTCACGCGGCACTGCTGCCACGTAGCTCCACCCACAAGAAATTAAACGCTCGGCGACGGTCAAGAATGAACGCTCGCCACCGTTAAGCACGCCATATTCACCAACCACCAATACAGGCTGTTGCGGTGGAGTACATCCATTTTGAAGTTGGTGATTCATTTCATCGATCGAGTCGCTCTAGTATTGGATTGGCCATTGATAGCCGAAGCTCGTCAAGCGATCGTTCGAGAGACGGCCAACTAAACAACCGTCCAAGTATCGCCGCTGTTGAACAACGTTGCCAAGTCACCATCTTGCTGCTCAGCACGAGCGTCGTCGACTTGATCATTGATTTGATCATCGTAAGTTGCGCGATCAACATCGCGGAACACGCCAATCGGTTCAGGGAACTCAGGATGCCGCATGCGGGACAACAAAAACGCCAATTGATTGGTCGGCGATTTTTCGTCGTGAACCAGCAACCCTTCATGGTTGTCATCCGCCACGTCGACCACTTCCGGCAGAAAACCGTTTAAACGAATTCCTTTGCTGCCACCATCAAAGACCAATGGCTTACCGTGCTCCAACACAACCGTCGATTTGTCTTTAGTTTCTTTCCCCTTGGCGTAGTCCCAAATCCCATCGTTAAAGATATTGCAGTTCTGATAGACCTCCACCAACGAAGTTCCCTTGTGTTCAGAAGCTCGCGTGAGCGTCTTTACAAGGTGCTTAATGTTCGTATCGATCGACCGAGCCACAAAGGTCGCCTCGGCTGCAATCGCGATCGAAAGTGGATTCAACGGGAAATCGATCGAGCCACGCGGGGTACTCTTGGTAACCGCACCTTGCTTCGAAGTCGGGCTGTACTGACCTTTGGTCAGACCGTAGATCGCGTTATTGAACAGCACGATATTCACGTCCATATTGCGACGAATAATATGCATGAAGTGATTACCACCGATCGACAACGCATCGCCGTCGCCCGTGATAATCCAAACGTCCAGCTCGGGGCGAGTCGACTTAAGGCCGCTGGCGAAAGCAGGAGCCCGACCGTGAATGCTGTGCATTCCGTAGGTGTTCATATAATACGGAAAACGACTCGAGCAACCGATACCGCTAATGAATACGGTATTCTCTTGCGACGCGCCCGTCTGAGCCAAAACTTTTTTCATCTGGGCCAAGATCGAATAGTCACCACAACCGGGGCACCAACGAACGTCTTGATCCGAAGCGAAGTCAGCTGCTTTTAGTACAGGAAGTTCAGCATTCATGTGTCTTTATCAACTTCAATAATATGTGTTTGTTTTTCGCAAGGACGTCAGCGACGTTAAAAGGTAAATCCGCTTAAACAAATTCATTTAAACAAAATTCGTTACTTACTAATCGCCTTCAAAGCATCCACCACTTCACTCACTTGGAACGGCTTTCCTTTGACTTTATTTAACCCCTTGGCATCCACCAAGTAAGTCGACTTCAACAACGTCAACAACTGCCCTGAATTCAACTCAGCTACCAACACCCGATCGTACTTAGCGATCACGTCGCCCAAGTTAGCCGGAAATGGACTGATCCAACGACAGTGAACATGACCGACACTCAAACCATCGGCCACTGCTTGCTTCATCGCCGTGTGACATGCACCGTAAGTTCCACCCCAGCTGATCAACAACGTACCTGAATCAGCACCTTCGACTTCAATTGGGTCGACGAAGTCTGCCACCCGAGCAACTTTTTCAGCTCGCGTCTGAACCATCTTTTGATGATTGTCTGGATCGTAACTTACGTTTCCTGTTTCGTCTTGTTTTTCAAGACCACCAACACGGTGCATCAAACCGGGTGTCCCTGGCACGGCCCATGGTCGAGCCAAATCACTGTTACGTTTGTACGGCAAAAACGCTTCGCCTTCGACGGCACCGGCGGGATGATTCACTTCGATTGGCGGTAGGTCAGCAACGTCCGGAATTCGCCATGGCTCGGCACCATTAGCAATATAACCATCGGACATGATGATCACGGGTGTCATGAACTTGACGGCAACCCGCCACGCTTCGATCGCAGTCATAAAACAGTCGCTCGGACTGCGAGCAGCGACGATCGGCAACGGCGACTCACCATTACGACCATACATCATCATCATTAAGTCCGACTGTTCGGTTTTGGTTGGCAAACCTGTACTCGGCCCACCCCTTTGAACATCAACGACAAGCATTGGCAGCTCCAACATCAGCGCCAAACCAAGCCCTTCACCTTTGAGCGCGATTCCCGGACCACTACTGGTTGTCAACGCCATCGCACCGCCAAAGGCAGCGCCGATTGCACTACAGACTGCGGCGATTTCGTCCTCGGCTTGGAAAGTCCGTACCCCGAAATTCTTGTGCTTGCTCAATTCATGCAAGATGTCACTCGCGGGCGTGATCGGGTAGCTACCCAAGAACAATTCTTTTTTGCTCAGCTTCGACGCCGCCACAAGCCCCCACGCCAAAGCTTGGTTACCCATCACGTTGCGGTAAGTGCCCGGAGTCAATTCGGCTTTAGGGATCTGGTAAGTCGATGCGAAATCTTCGGTCGTTTCACCATAGTTCCAACCCGCCTTCAACGCTCTTCGGTTGGCTTCTGCGACCTCTGGTTTTTTAGCAAACTTCTTTTCGATAAAACGTAACGTCGGCTCAACGTCACGACCGTACAACCAAAACACAAGCCCCATCGCAAAGAAGTTTTTACAACGTCCGGCAAACTTGGTCGACAGTCCCGTTTCTTCGACCGCCGCCAGCGTCATCTTGGACATCGAAACCTTAATCGAGCGATACGGTTCGATGGTGCCGTCTTCAAGCGGGTTGCTGTCAAGCTTCGCTAACTTCAAATCCTTGGGACCAAAGCTGTCGGAGTTAATAATCAGGATGCCCGACTTTTTCAAATCGCCAATGTTCGTAACCAAGGCAGCTGGATTCATCACCACCAAAGCATCCACACCGTCGCCAGGCGTAAAAATTTCTTCGGCCGAAAACTGCACCTGAAAACCGCTCACCCCAGCCCGCGTTCCGACAGGAGCTCGAATTTCAGCCGGAAAGTCTGGGAAAGTCGCCACATCGTTGCCCGCCAAAGCAGACGTGTTGGTCAACTGGGTTCCTAGCAGCTGCATTCCGTCACCGGAGTCGCCGGCGAGCCGGACAGTGACGCCTGAAACGGCCTCGGAAGGTTTTTGGGTTGGAAGAAACTGATCGGTAACTGTAGTCATATCGAACTCTGGTTCAGCCGGAAAAATTGAGGCACTTCTGTTTTTCCAGCGGCGGGTAAAATCAAGCGATTTAATAATTATAAACTGATCAACGTCGCCCACAAAGGGCATAAACACTTAAAATCCAACGAAACAGCGACCAAGCGATCGCAAACCCCAGAACGACTTAATAATTATAAATCAGATAACCGCACCCAAAACTCGATTGCGGTGTGATCTAATTATGCCGTATGTCGTCCGTTGAAATTCGCCAGCATTGCCAAACCTTCGACAATAACTATAGTCTCTCAAAATTCGCCGGTTTTCGGAAGGGGCTAAACCGTGTTAGAATCGCGCCAGTCGAGGATTGGTGTGCTAATCACGGTACTTAGATAGTTACTTTACCACGATTGTCGCCGCTTCAAAACAACTAACTTGTGGAGTTCCTGCCACCAATCCGGTAGCTATTCTCCCACCAGCCTTCTATTAAATTAACCTTTAACCCCCAGACGTGCCTCGTTACGAGGATATTAAAACTATGGAAAGATCACTCATTCTCCTCAAACCTGACTGCGTTCAGCGTCGTTTGATTGGAAACATTATCGCCCGTTTTGAAGCTAAAGCAATCAATATTGTTGGGCTGAAGCTGATCCAAGTCACTCCTGAGCTCTCAAAACAGCATTACGCCGAACATGTCGAAAAGCCGTTTTACCCAGGCTTGGAAGAATTCATCACCGGCGCGCCCGTCGTAGCCATGGTTTTGGAAGGCCTCGAAGTCATCCGCGTTGTCCGTGAAATGCTCGGTGCAACCAACGGTTTGCAAGCCGCTCCTGGCACGATCCGTGGTGACTATAGCAGCAGTCGTCAAATGAACTTGGTCCACGCTTCCGATGGTGCCGACGCCGCTGACCGTGAAATCGCTTTGTATTTCAACGAAAACGAAATTTGCGGTTACACCCCTTGCTTGACTCCTTGGATGCGAGCCGGCGACGAGTAAATCTCGGTGCAGTAATTGCCGAAAAACAAAACGCCTCGCTTTGGTTAATTTCAAAGCGAGGCATTTTTGTGCGCCCATCGCCTGACCATTTTGACAGTGCTTCACCAAAAAAAATTTGCGTCCGCCAACATAGTCTCGCCACGCGTACGACGAAAACGCTACGATAATATTGTTCCCACCTACAAGCTTTGCAAACGCAAATGCCTTGTTGCTTTGAAGCTCCATTGATTTTTGAAAAGCTCCTGCATGCCAACCGCTCGGCCTTCGTCCCTTCGCTCACCCGGTATCGTCGCCATCAAACACACGACGCCACCGACGATTCAAACTGCTGCTGAACTGGCTCCACTGGTAGGGCAAACCGAAGATTGGATTGTCGAACACGCAGGCGTCGCCAATCGGCACGTCTGTGAACTTTACGACGACCCCGCCAAACTGGTTGCCACGATCGCGCAACCAATCATCGACCAACATGGCCCACCCGATTTACTGATCAACGCCAGCACGATGCCTCGACAATTACTCCCCGACGGCGCAATCTTCATGGCTCGTGAATTGGGCTTAACCAAAACGCAAGCGTTTTCTATTAACGCCTCTTGCCTCTCGTTTTTGGTTTCGCTCAACAACGCTTGTGCTTTGATCAACCAAGGCTCAATCGACAGTGCGCTGGTCTGCAGTTGTGAATTCCCGAGTCTCAGCCGTAACTTTGAGCAACCCGAATCCGCCGCCCTGTTTGGTGACGGCGCTGCCGTGGCCCTGATCAAAGCGAATGCCGGTGCGCCCCTTAACCACTGCCAAATGGAAACCTTTCCCGACGCTGCCGAACACGCACAACTACGAGGTGGCGGTGTGATGCGCATGCCTTCGTCGCCGCTCACCACCGAAGCCGACCATTTATTTGACATGCAAGGTGACGCACTTCTACGCTTCACCCTCCCGCGGCTAACTCGATTTTTACGCAACTTCCTCGCCAGTGCCGATCTGACGGTCGACGATATCGATTTGGTCGTTCCACACCAAGCATCCAAGTCCGGCATGCAAATCGTTGAAAAACTCGGCTTCTCACAAGAAAAAACCGTCAACGTGTTATCTGATTATGGCAACTGCGTCGCCGCCTCAATCCCGCTGGCACTCTCAATCGCCAATCAAACCGGACGAATCGATACCGGCGACAAAGTCCTGCTACTAGGCACTGCCGCCGGCATGTCAATCGGCGCGGGTCTCCTGCAATGGTAGCCCAACCAGCACCCGGCGAGCGAACCACAACGGTCAAAGCCCGTATCCAAAAAGCCATCGGCTCCCAGACAAAACGCATCCTTGTCACCGGAGGCACCGGATTCATCGGCGGTCGGATCGCGAGTGCATTTGCTGACGCTGGCCACGATATCACTGTCATCGGTCGCAACCGCTACAACTGTCCGTCCAACTGCAACTTCGTCCGCGCCGACCTACGAAACCGCCAACAGCTCGAACAAGCCTGTGCTAACCAACACATCGTGATCCATGCCGCCGCTAAAACTTCTCCGTTTTTGTCTTACGAATTGCTCGCGCCCACCAACGTCGCCGGAACCGACAACATCATCCATGCCTGCTTAGTCAATCAAATCGAGCGTTTGATTCATATCTCGTCGACCTCGGTTCTTTTTCGCTACGAAGACAATTTGAACATTGAAGACACGGATCCTTTCCCAGAAAAATTCGCTTGCGGATACGCCAAAACCAAAGCGGCCGCTGAAGAACTCGTGTTGAACGCAGTCCAACAGCAAGATCTGAATGCGTTTGTAATCCGAGCCCGGGCGGTGTTTGGGCCCGGTGATAATTCATTGGTGCCTCGACTGCTAGACGCCTACGACGCCGGACAACTCAAACAAATCGGCGCAGGGCACAATCAAACCGACTTAACCCACATCGACAACTTGGTTTATGCAGTTGCTCTAGCGACCTGTCGAGGAAAAGCCGGTGGTGTTTGCACGATAACCGGCGAACAGCCCGTCGAGCTTTGGAAAACCATTGCTGCGATCTTAAAAACCACCGGCCGCGAAAAACCTTTACGGCCAATCCCATACTGGCTGGCCAATTTCGTCACCATGGTGTCAGAGAAAACTCATCGCTGGATGGGTTGGGACGAACCCAAACTTACCAAGTACTCCGTTGGACTGCTGGCCAAAAGCCAAGCCTTTTCACCAGCGTCGGCCAAAGCACTCTTAGACTACGAACCGATCGTTCCCATCGACCAAGGAATCGACTCCACGCTGGCCCAACTGGCCGTCACCGATGCCCGTCCCGCGGAAACAACCGTCCAGCTGAGCCTACACACCACCGGCTACACGCTGCAACGATATGGCAACATGGAAAAAGGCCGTAGTCGCTTTGAAAAAATCCGAGCCCACGCTTTGATCGGTATCATTCGCCACCCCAAACACGGCCTTACGCTGTTTGACACGGGCTATTCGCCTCGCTTCGATCAGGCCACCCGAAGGTTTCCGTTTTCGCTGTACCGACTGATCACTCCGGTAACCACTTCTCCCAATCACACAGCGCTGGCGATCATCAAACGTTTGGGCTACCAGCCATCGGACGTCAAACGAATCCTCCTATCACACTTTCATGGTGATCACACTTGTGGGCTAAGAGACTTTCCCGAAGCCGAAATTATTACCACCACGGATGCCTGGAACTC
Organism: uncultured Pirellulaceae bacterium; assembly: GCA_964555525.1. Classification (GTDB taxonomy): domain Bacteria; phylum Planctomycetota; class Planctomycetia; order Pirellulales; family Pirellulaceae; genus Mariniblastus. Next base: position 6,578 of record CAZKTR010000008.1, on the reverse strand, counting down.
GATAAAAAACAAGACGGGGATTAGGGCGTTACGGCTGGCTCATTTACCGTCGACTTTGCCAGAGGACATTGAAGATCGTTTATGTTTGTTGGACCGGTTCCATTCATCTGGCATCGGCCCATTTGACCGCACTTTTGATTTATTTGACGACGGCAGCATCCGGTTGATCAAACTCCCAGGACATGCGGCAGGCCAATTTGGAGCACTTCTTCAAACCGGTCCTGCAGAGCGGAAACTGTTGGTCGCTGACGCAGTTTGGACCTCAGACTCGATTTCTGCCGGACTCCCCCTAACGATTCCCTTTAAATTTACCGCAGCATGCGCTTCGGCTGCCTCAGTGACCCAACAACAGTTGATTGCATTTAACAATCAATTTCCTGCAATCAAGATCTTGCCAACCCACTGTCCAACGGTGGCAGTTGAACAAAATTTCGACCAGGAATTCGAAGTTTGAATTAAACTAATTGTCAGCCCTACGCCTCGGCAAGCAGTCCCCCAACTTCACCACTTACGACTCGCTCGTTTGTTTTAACATGAAACGAATTTTGATCACTGGTGCTTGTGCCCCCGTCTCAATCGATCTGTCTCGGAGATTTCACGCCGCAGGTCACGAGGTGTATCTATGCGACAGCAACCGCTTTCCGGTCGGACGTTTCACCAACCAACAGCACTCGTTCCATCGAGTGCCCAGTCCACGTCACGACACTGCTAGTTTCATCTTTGAATTAAATAAAATCATTGATCAGCATCAAATCGACTTGCTGATCCCGACGTCCGAAGAGTGCTTCTTCGTTTCGGCTCATCGTAACGAGCTTCATTGCAAAGTACTGATCGAGTCATTGACCCTATTGGACACGCTACACAACAAATTTACATTTTCACAAACTTACGAAAATGAATTTGCTTCCATCCCGCGAACAGATTTACTTTCGACACCAAACCAACTGCATGCGTTCAAGTCGCAGTCGCGGGAGTTTGTTTTCAAACCTTGCTACTCCCGATTCGCAGCCTCAGCATTGATCGGCCCTTCGGCTAGCAAACTTTCGAATCTGGCCTTCGAATCTGGTCAAACTTGGGTCGCGCAAGAAAAAATCACAGGCACGGAAGTATGCAGTTTCAGCCTCGCCAACAAGGGCCACCTGTTGGCCCACGCAAGTTACAAAACGCCGTATCGAGCGGGGCGGGGCGGGGGCATTTTCTTCGAGCCGCTGGAACATTTTGGAATTTTGAATTACGTCGAGGCCTTTCTTCGACAAACAAACTTCACCGGGCAAATCGGTTTTGATTTTATTATCGACTCAGAAGACCACCCGTGGGTCATCGAATGCAACCCTCGATCGACCAGCGGGATACATCTGTTTGCCATGGACTCTCAACTGTGCAACGCGTATCTAAACGTACTTGATCCGCCGTCTGCCCCCGTTGATCGGCAACGAGATGAGTATGCAGACTATGTTCCCATGCAACCGGATGTTCGTATGATTGGTGCCGTAATGCCAATCTGGGGAAGTTTTCAAGCCATCATGACACTCTCTCCCGGCAAGTTCATCCGAGACTTCCGCTCGGCCAAAGACGTGCTTACCAGTAAAAACGATCGCGGACCAATGTTCTACATTCCATTGACAATGGCAGAACTCGGTTTCAAAGCCATCAAAAAATTCCAGAGCTTGCAAGCTGCTTCCACCGAAGACATGGAATGGAACGGCGAACAACTTGTTGAAGAACTCGATTAGCAAGCGATGAAATGGCAACCCAACGCGTAAGCTAGGAAATTGCCAACGACCTACAAGCTCGCGGCGCGAGCAAGTGTATTTTTACGGGCATTATGATGCACTCGCTTGCGCGTCGAGCTTGTATTTGTGCTCGCTTTGCGTTTTGAATTCGCGGCAAAATTCCTCTGCTCCCCCTTACAGCCGAGGCGGTTTTCGCATCTGCTTCGGCATTTGGTTTTCGCGAGGCATCGGTCGTGCCCGCTGAACGTTATTATTGCTTGGTCGCATCTGTCGTTCTGGTGGTGGGGGGGTGTAAGACTCGTTCCACTGCCAACCGATTGGAATGGCCAACTCACGTTCGGCCACCAGCGCCCAAGGCGTCCCTGGATGTTTGTCGACAACACGCTCCAGATACGTTTTGGCTTTCTCAAGCAACTTACGATGCTGACTACCGGTTTCGGTGGCATCGGCTGGGGTTAGAATCCAAGTATTATTTTGTGGCTGATCACCAACAGCAGGTGAAAACTTTTTCTGAGTTTTGATCAAAGCCAACATGCCATTGTAAGTTTCTGCCCGCAACTTAGCCGCAATCGCTCGGCCCATCGCCAAATCGTATCCAGCTTGCCACCTTGGCGATTCCTCTAGTTCGCGACCACTTTCGCCTGCCCGCAGCATTTCGTACAAACGATTCAACGGCGGTTCAATCAACGCCGCATTTCGCTGCGCTCGAGTTACTTGCGTTACAAACGCTGCTTCGTTTCTTTTCTGGAATCGCAATTGAGGCGAACGGAGGTCTCCGGTGGTCGTATAATTCGCGGCTTCTACCAACGCCGATCGGCAGGGAAACTTCTGTAGATCTTCAAAATACCGTTGATTCGAAACGTAATCCGGTTTGTACCTCCGCATGATTTCTGGATCGAAGAAGTACGTCAAAGCTGCCGAGTAACGATTGGTGTTCCTTGGATTAACTCGCCTGCCTGGCTCGGTTCGGTTGGGGTGCACCGCAAAATAAATCCCGGCGGTTTCGTAACAAAGCCGAGTCAAATGAAACGGACCGAAGCCAGAATCAATCAAATCCAGATCGCGAAAGTTTCCGCCGAAATCCAAATGCAAACGCTCTCCCACAATCGTCTCTGGCCCTTGTGACACGATCGCCCATTGTGGCCTTTGGCTAAACTCGGGATCCGGATCAACCCACTTCACCCGTGTCTCTGGCCGCCCAAAGGGAGCCGGCACGCCAATCACATAAATTGGAATTTGAACGGCATTGCAGACTTGAATTGCCTTGCCCACTTGCTGCACATCGTCACCAGCTTCATCGGTCACGACGATGATTTTTACGTTACGTTTTGGTTCGCGAGTCAAACGATCAATGTCTCGATCTGATTTCCGCAAAGCAACCGTTTTGATCACTGCAGCCATCACATTTTCGATACCGCTAGAATCTGTTTCGATCCCTTCAATGCTGGCCTTTACCGCATCTACGTCAGCCGTTGGTTTGCCCAACACTGAATAGTCAGCACCAAAGGCAACCACTTGAGTCAACAGCGGCGAATCACCTTTGTCTTTAAACGCACTATGCCCTTGCTCATCGATCATCCCAAGTTCGCGATAGATCCGGTCGAAACGCTGCACGATCTCTCCTCGCTGATGAAGCAAACTTACCGATTGATCAAACACCCAAACCACCGTCGTGGCTCGTTCTTCCAGCGAAAACAAGATCTCTTGCGTCAAACGATCAACCGCACCCGCTGTTGAACTGGTTCCGGCACCGACACTACCTTTGGTGTGCACCGGCGCAAAAGCAGTGGCCGAAGTGTCCATAAAATTCTCTGGAGAAAACAGTTCACCGTGTTCGCTGACATTCTCGTCTAAGTTAAGAGTATCCTCGGTCATGACATCAACTGTCGGCGCAGCAACTTCCGAAATCAACTCGCCCTGCCCACCATCGGCGCCTATTTCCGCCATTTCTAATTCATCGAAGTCCAGCTCCAACGAAACATCTTGCTCTTCAATGATTTCTTCAACCGGAGCCTGAGCTTCCAGCACAACCGCTTTGTCCTCGTTGGCATCCATGATGAATCGTGCCAGCAGAGCAATCAATAAAACATGAAATGCAGCACTAACGATCCAAAACGGCCCCGCACCATCAACCGGCGTTTCCAGCCGGCCCGTGCGAATCTGCCAATATCGTTTGATACTTTTCAAAATCATCCAACTTCTCCAAGGATTTACTCGCTTCTAGTCTACCTTCTATAATAAGACGCGACAATAAAACTGTTCATTTGCGTCGCCTAAATCAGGTGCTAGACTTCACTTAGAAGCCGCAAAATCGGTTGCTAATGCCAGTTTGCAGCATTTTGATTACAATCTAGAGCATGAGAGTCACTTTGTACTTTCAGCTACCTCAAAGGCAAATCGCTTAACACACGGTATTTTCAATGTCTTCAAAAAACACTTGTTCGATCTTTATGAATTATTTTCGCCAGAGCGTTTCCGCGTTCCAACAGTTTTTATTGCTATCTTGCTTCACCATGTTTGCCATCGGTAACATCGCCGTTGCAAACGGCCAATCCCAACCTGCCAACGAACAAACAGGCCCTGAAGAAGTCACCCTCGAAACCAAAGACAAAGTGCAACTTGTCTGCACTTACTTTGCTCCGAACAAGCCGTCGTCCAAGCCCGCTGACGAAAAAGAAGAATCCGACACCGATACGACCACCGAGGAAGATCCCATCGACGGCAAGCGAGTCATCCCTTACATCATTTTGCACGACTGGGAGCGATCTCGGAAAGACACCGCCGCGTTAGCGACGTTTCTTAGCTCGCAAGGTAACGCTGTCATCATCCCTGACTTACGCGGACATGGCGGCAGCACTAAAGTGGCTGGCTACGACAAAGAAATTGATGCTGCCGACTTTAAAACGTCAGAGATTGCCGCTGTCATGGGAGACATTGAGACCTGCAAGAAATTCCTTGTCAAAAAGAACAACGCGGGTGAACTGAACATCGACATGTTAGCGGTCATCGCTACCGGCAAAACGGTCCCACTGGCGACAGCGTGGGTCGTTCAAGACTGGTCCTACGCCCCCTACAAAAACGGCATCAAGCAAGGCCAAGACGTCAAGGCATTGATCATGATCTCGCCTGAAAAAAAACTTGGATCCTTCGCGATCAATCGAGTCGCCAGCGCTCCGATCTTTTCAGGCTCCGCCGCCCTACCGACCATCATTGCTTGGGGAACCGGAACCAAACAAGCCAAAGAGGTTCAGTCGATTTATAATCGACTTGAAAAGAGGCGGCCTGACCAGTCTGGCGACGCGAAAACGCTCTATAAAGCTTCGCTACGAAACTCACTTGACGGTACCCAAATCGTCTCCAATCCCAAGCTAACCAAACTCTGGGGCTTCTTCCACAAAACCGTCTCCGGAAAAATCAACGACAACCTCGACAAACTTCCGTGGCAAGACCGCAGTAAGAAAAATTAAGTCAGCCGCGCGGAGCTTTCAGCCTGTGTTTGTGAATCCTGACAGCAAACACAGGCGGCTTGATTCTTACGACCAAACCAACTACTGGCTTATCGATTTCTTGAGCGACCAAAGAATCCAGTCGCCTTAAAGCCTGCGGAGTAAGCATGATTCACCCCGCCATTCAACAACTCTTTGAATATTCGGCAGCCGTTGTCACCGACAATGACATTCGCAACTGCCCGAGCGATCCCGGCTACCCTGACTATTGTCGAGCAATGACCCAGATTCGCGATTCGCTCAAGATCCCGCAGAAAAGCAACTTTGATATTCGCGAAACCATCGCATTGACTGGCTGGACGACCCAGCAAGACCAATCGTTCCTCAGGTTTCGAAGGTTCACAGGAGCCACTGCACTGGGACTCGAATACCAACTGGCTTTAGAAGGCTATTCGAATGGCGAAATCCGCAGCAGCTATCACCTTTGTCATGAACTGTTAACCGATTGCGACCTCACTGACCAGAAATATGTCACCCTGCTGATCAAAGCGTTCCAGGCCTGTCAGCATGCCTACACGGCTGATGTGTGTGAGATTATTAATGAGGAACCTGCAGACCCCGAAGACAGCTTTGAGTACCAATATGTCTGCGAATCCTGGATCTATTACGCCCTCGGCACCATCTATTTGGCCCAACATCTCCAAGACTGGAAACAATCCGAGCATTTCGCGACAGACGTAATTCAATGTTTGAAAATGGAATACGGTGAATTCGATCAAGCAACAGATTTTGCCGAAATAATTCAGTCACTAACTCAAAGCCAGTATCCCGGCCCAGAATATCCCAGCTTGCATCGTAAATGGAAACTTCTGTTACAGCAGATTTCAAACCCCAACGATCATGCGGACACGGCAATCATTATGTCAGCCTTGAAAAACTTGAATGGTTAGACAAAACATTTGTCTGGCGATAGAAAGCAAACCTGGGAAAGCACTTAGGGCGACCACCAAGTCGAAGGTTGTTTTTGTGAAACCCCTATATTTTGGTCCATCTGGGTTTGTTGTGGGTCTGGCAAGTTCTTCAGAATTTTAGAATTTTTAAGAGGCGATCGGGTGCCATGCTTCACGGCTTTGAGGTGAAGAGTTTTTACTGAGTGTTCGCATGCTTACGCGTTGGATGTGTTTTTGGAGAAGTCCCGTGAGCATGTTTTTGAGGGCACGTTCTAGAATTTAGTGGCAAGCAGAGGCACAGATTTTTCTCAGCAGGTCAGTTTAACGACTAGCCGGTAGGCGTCGGCGGCGGAGCAGCTAATCAATCAACGCCAAAAATGCCCAGACACCGTCATCTTTTACTGGGCTGCTTGGAATTTTCTTGCCTCCAACGAACAACGAGGTCGCCT
>CAZKTR010000007.1:0-25547 GCA_964555525.1 uncultured Pirellulaceae bacterium | reverse complement strand
CCGCAAAGGCCTCCAGCAAATCCAACACATCGTCGGGCACGCAATCCTGACGAGTGCCAATCGCCAGCGACATGACCTCGGGGTGTGAAACCGCTTTCTCATACAGCGGCTTCAGTGTTTCGACGGGTGCGTAAGTATTGGTAGCCGGCTGAAAGTAAGCCATAAAATGTTTGCACTTATATCGCCGCTTAATGCGAAAGATACCTTCATCGATCTGAGCCAAAATGTCCTGCCGCGGCAAACGGCGGCTCGGGCTGAAACTTCGATTGTCGCAAAAGGTACAGCCTCCTACCGCAACCGTGCCGTCGACGTTCGGACAAGTGAAACCAGCATCCACACTCACTCGTTGAACCCGATAACCGAATACCTGCCTTAAATAGTAGCTATAACTGAAGTAATGCAGCCCTTGTCCCTTCCAATCGAACTGAGTCCGATCATGAGGATAGGCAACCGCTTTATCGGGTAAATCCGACAACGCAGGCACCGCTGGAGGGTCTTGCGGCAGTTCGTTAAGTATTGGAAGCGAATTCTTAGGCACGGCAATTTGCTATATATTTGACGACACGTAAAGTGAAGAGTAGATTTCTAGACGGCTTTAGACAACTTCTTCATCCGTATCGTAACAATAGGATGCGGCATTGAGGATGTTATTTTGAGGCTAGTCTCTATTTTATTCCATGAAGTTTTATAAATACCTTTACAAAGCAAAGGCCATTTCCAAATGTTTGGTGAACTTGTACCCATCGGCGGGGGCGACCCAATTCCGATGCTCAAAAAAAGACTTCGTGTCGGACGACGCGAAGGCTGTGATATCGTTCTTAATTTCGGCAATGTGTCGTCGTACCACTGCCTATTTGAAATTGAAGCCGGATACTGGTTCGTTCGTGACTTAAAGTCTCGAAACGGAATCAAAATCGATGGCAAACGGGTGCTGCCCGGGGTCCGCAAACGAGTTGACCCAAACTGTGAAATCTCTATCGCAAAACACAAATTCGAAGTCGACTACGACCCGACCGCCAATGGAGCTTACGGCACACCCCCGCAAGAAGAAATCGTGGACGACTTCTTAAGTAAGTCGCTGCTCGAACGAGCCGGTCTGAAAAAGGGCTCCAAAGACTCTTAGTACGACACCTAAAACTACATTAAGGATTCACTAGAATCCCTAACCTCCAGCCCGACTAACCTCGGGCTGTTTTTTTTGGGGGGGCCATCTGGGTTTATTGTCGCTCGCTCAAGTATTCCATGCTCGACTAGGAAAGTGGGTGCCATGCCTCACGGCTTTGAAGGCAAGAATATCTAATGAGTGGGGACATGCTTACGCGTCCGATGAGGCTTTGGAAAAGTCCCGTGAGCATGTTTTTTGAGGGGCTTTCTTGGCACCCGCTGGTCAAAGCCAAATTGATGTTACATTGCGAACAGACTGCTAACTAAAGGCTAAAGGCCATCGGCTCATTCCTCCACTAAATTCCCGGAAGAGCCTTTTTCTTCCACATCTGCTTTACAGGCAACCATCATCGCCAAGCTTACGATAGCAACTAACCCTGCCGCCCCGACCCATGTCAGCGGCAATTGCTCATCTTGGGGAAACCATGGCTGCTCGACCAACTGCTGTTGAAAGTAAGCCAAGTAGCTAACGCAGGCGTTGTGAATCGCGTGCAAAATCACCCCTGGCAAAATCGAATTCGACTTATAGGCCAAGTAGCCCAACACGATTCCAACCAACGTCGTTGGAATTAATCGATCGATTGCAACGACGCTATTATTGATCGTGTGAAAGCCGCCGAATACAAGTGCCGAGATCGCAATCGCTTTCCAAGGCGATTGTTTATTCAACAATGATCTTTGCAACATTCCACGAAAGAAAAACTCTTCACACACCGCCGGTGCGACCGCCAAACACAGTCCGACTGTCCACCAAGGCATTGATTGAATCTTTTCAGCCATCGCTTGGGTTAGTTCGACCAATTGATTATTCCAAGCGTTCCTTGCTTCAATTCCGACAATCTCACCATACAAACCGTGCCAAACCGTCGTCAACCACATCACGATTGGCCACAAGCTCAACCCCAACAGCACGCCGCCGATTAAAAACACAGGTCGAGGCACACGCAGTCCGAAACTCGTCTTAAAATTCGTCCGTTGATAGACCGCTACAGCAGCCGGGAACAGTACGAACATCAAAAACAAGAAACCCGCCAGCATACCGAAACGCAATTGAAAATCATCGCTAGTCTCCGCCGGAAGCCGATTCAAAAATTCGCTCGACGCAAAATTCATTGGCACCAACAGCAACGCACAAAACGCCGCCGCGCCTACCGGCGTCACTCGCCGGGGTTGTTTGGGCCGCATGACCATTTCTTTCAAGCTATTCGCGTCGGCATACAAAATTGCATCCGAACCGAACAACTTCGCCGCGAAACATAACGCCAATACACCATAAACAGCCGTCGAAAGAACCACGATCACCGCCGAACTAACTTGCACACCCCCGGTGATCACGTCTCGAGCCAACAGCAGAATATTGACCATTGGACAAACCGTATTAAACCCCGCCAATTTCATTTCGGGCGCCATCGCCATCAGCCCTGGCCCCAACGACAACAAAATTACGGGAATCAAATAAACCTGAGCTTCTTTGAAACTTTTGGCAAAACTAGTCACCACCAACAACACCGCCGAAAAGAACCCCGCGAACAAAACCAACAGCAACAAAATCTGAACCATCGTTGCCAGGTTAAAGATCTCCAAACCTAATTGCTTGTCCAATTGAAACGCCCAGATGGTAGCGAACATGCCCAGCAAGTTCAAAATCGCAGTCAGCATTGCCACGGTCACCACCGCCACAAACTTGGAAAACAGAATCCAGAATCGTGGAATCGGAGCCGCCATCAAGGTTTCCAACGTCCCTCGTTCTCGCTCACCGGCCGTCAAATCGATCGCCGGATAAACCGCGCCAGTAATCGTCATCAAAACCAAAACCAACGGAATCAAGCCAGCAAGCGATGCCAAACCATCATTCCCGGTCGACTCCTGACCAAGTTTTGTCTGAGTGATCAGCCAAGTGGGTTCAGCCGGCAGCCCCATCTGTCGCAACCGCATCTTCAGCTCAAAATCGTTCGCTTTGCGAAAGCAGTAACTCAAATAGTCTGCGGCTGATCGCGAAAATCCATTGTCGGCGTGGATGATTTTTGCTTCAAAGCCAAACGGCGTTTTTCGATTAGGTCTGGACAAGTAAACCGCCACGTCCGCCCATGGCGCTCCGTCGACCTCAGCCGATGACTCCAGCAATGTCTCCAATTTCAAACCCGCCTCTCGGGGGTTTATCAACCAACGATGCTGATCAAACGCCATTATCCCCGCAAAGGGGCTTTGAGTTGACGGCTCATCAGCCGCTTGCACATCATCACTCAGTTTTTGTTCAACTGGTTCTTCACCACGTCCGACCTGCTGCGATTCGGTCCCTTGCAATGCAGCGTTTGCCACTTGAGTAAACCGCGTCAACAGCTGACGCACCTCATCTTCGGTACCATCACCATCATAAACAATTCGCAGCGAAACCGGATCCGCAGCAGAAAACCCCTGCAAATTATTCAGCAGGAACGTTTTAAAAACCAAACTCAGGGCAGGGTAGACCAGCAGCGGCATCAACACCAACGTGATCAACGTCCGCCGATCCCGCAACGTCTCGCGCAGTTCTTTCAGCATCAAACGCGATACACGAAAGGGAGATCGCGGTCGCAACTTCGGCGCCGCAGGTTCCGATGGTTGATCGCCAACTGAGTCAACTGAATCGTCTAATAAACCCACCTAAACCGCCTCGCCACTTTCAACCGCAGCAGATTTTTGCTGGAGTAGGTCAATAAACATTTCAACCAAGTCTTGCTTGCCGGTCCGAGCCCGCAGTTCTTGCAGATCGCCGCTAAGCACCATCGTGCCTTGGTGCAACAACCCGAACCGCGAGCAAACCCGCTGAGCCTGCTCAAGCCGGTGCGTACACAAGATCACGATTTTGTTTTGTTGTTTTAAAAGCTCAATGTAGTCAAAGATTACCTGACTTCCGACCACGTCCAACCCCAAAGTCGGCTCATCCAAAATCATCACCGGCGGATCGTGAATCAAAGCTCGAGCGAGATTCAGGCGTTGTTTTTGTCCGGTGCTAAGCGTCGCGCAGCCGCGATCGACAAACTCACTTAACTGCAAAACATTCGTCAAATGATCAATCCGCTCAGGCAACTCAGCTTCAGGCAACCCGTAAACTTCGCCGAAAAAAGCCAGCATCTCGCGGCCGGTCAACCACTGATATATCCCAGCGGACGCGGACACAAAACCGACTTGACGTTTAAGTTCGTTCGGCTGGTTGGTACTACAAATACCGTTGATTTCCGCAGATCCAGCATCAGGTTTCAACAAACCTAGAATCATCCGCATCACCGTCGTTTTGCCAGCGCCGTTCGGCCCCAGCAATCCGAACACTTCGCCCTGGCCAACCTCAAACGATACACCTTGAGCCGCCCGGACATCTCGGCCGGCTACATAAAAGGTTTTACAAAGTTGGTTAATTCGAATCATTTTCACGCCATTGTATTCTCAAAACCCAAACCGTGCAGTTGGGCTATCGCAAAATCTATTATCTAATACCCGTAGCTGGGATCGCCAGAGGCTGTCGCTTTATTAGCCGTTTTGGCGCTAGCCACGGTTTCATTGCGTATAAACCGTGACTAGCGCCAAAACGGCTCAATCTAAAAATCCAGCCGATATCCGACGTATTTTCAATCAGGCCACCAGTATTGTGGCAAAACGCTATACTGTTATACACACTACCAACTAGTTCTACGCAACTCACCTCCCGACGGTTTGTCCGTGACCGAAAATAAAATCCAACCTGAACAATGGCTTGGCAACTTCGGGCTCGATGGCTTTCGCCCCGGCCAACAACATGTGATCGAAGCGATTCTGGCCGGTCGCGACACATTGTGCATTATGCCCACCGGCGGCGGCAAAAGTTTGTGCTTCCAATTACCAACCATCGCCCGCGAAGGCGTCACGATCGTCATCTCGCCGCTGATCGCGTTAATGAAAGACCAAGTCGACTCGTTAACCGACCGAGGCATCCCCGCAACGTTCATCAACAGCACGCTCAACTTAGACGAACAGCAATCGCGAATCGGCGACATGGTTGCCGGCAAATACAAACTCGTCTACATCGCTCCTGAACGACTTCGCAGCAGCTCGTTCATGCGTTCGGTACAACGCACAAAAATCCAACTGCTGGCTGTCGACGAAGCTCACTGCATCTCACAATGGGGCCACGACTTCCGCCCAGATTATGCTCGGCTAGGTCGGTTTCGTGAGCGCTTGGGAAATCCGCAAACCGTCGCCCTGACCGCCACCGCGACCAGTCTTGTACAAGACGACATCGCCAAGATCCTTCGACTGGAAAACCCCACCAAGTTCGTTACAGGCTTTGCCAGAACCAACCTGACGCTCTCCGTCAAATCCCCTAAAGGCAACGTCGAAAAGGACCAAGAACTCGTTCGGTTTTTAAAATCACACCCCGGCTGCGGAATCATCTACGCTTCGACTCGCAAAAACTGCGAGAAGTTGATCGAACTTCTGTCTGAAGAGATTGATCGTAGCGTCGCGTTTTATCACGCGGGACTTCCGATCGATATGCGGCGAAAGGTCCAAGAACAATTCATGTCCGGCGAAATCGAGATTATCGTCGCGACAAATGCGTTTGGAATGGGAATCGACAAATCGGATTTGCGATTCGTTGTTCACTACAATTTACCCGGCAGCGTTGAGGCTTACTATCAAGAAGCCGGTCGTGCAGGCCGCGACGGCAAGCACTCAGAATGCTTGATGTTGTACTCCTACCAAGACAAATTTATTCAAGAGTTCTTTATTGAGAACTCCTACCCGTCGAAAGAAACGGTTCGCGAAGTTTACGCGTATTTATGCTCGATCAACGATAACCCGATCGAGATGACGCTCCAAGAAGTCAAAGACGATCTGGGCCTTCAAATTGGCACCACCGGAATCGCCACTTGTGAAAATCTGCTGGAAAAATCTGGAGCCATCGAGCGTCTGGACAGTCGCCAGAACGCTGCAGGAATCCGAATTGATTCGGACATGAGAACGTTGATCGACTTGCTGCCGCGAACCGCACGCAATCAGCGGCACGTGATGCGTGGATTGGAAAAAGTCGTCGGCGACCTGCGTCACGAACGAGTCATGTTTCAACCGAAGTGGCTGGCCGATACGCTCGAGATGAAGTGGGAGGCGGTCAATCGAACGATCAAGCAGTTGATCAAGCTACCGATGGTTGATTACGTGCCGCCGTTTCGCGGGCGAGCGATCCACGTGAAGGACCGCAGGAAACGATTTTCCGAACTGGAGATCGACTTTAACGAATTGGCGAAACGACAACGAGCCGAACATGACAAACTCGATAGTGTGATCCGCTTGGCAACGACGCGACGCTGCCGCCAGCTAGAGATCCTAGAATACTTCGGTGATCCCGATCGAAAACGATGCGGCATCTGCGACAACTGCGGCAACACCAAAGATCTTGGCCCGGTTTCGGACAAAACCTTCGGTAGTCCAGACGCTTGTTTATACGCGGTCCAAGTCGCCATCAGCGGTGCTGCTCGTACACACGGGCGCTTTGGCAAAACGCTGATTGCCCAAATGCTAACTGGATCCACCTCAAAAAAAATCAAACAACTCGGCCTCGACCGAATACCAACACACGGATTACTCACATCACTACGACAAGCAGATGTTGTTGACCTACTAGATTTTTTGTTGGCTCGCGGGTACCTCTCGCAGGTAGAAACGACCAAGTTTCGTCCGACCATGCAAGTTACTGATTCGGGCCGACAAGTCATGCTCGGTGCCGTCGACCTGGACTTCACAACCCTGCTGCCTTTAAAACTGGCCGGCGTTTTGTCGTCTCAACTTAAAAACAAAAAGCCCCACCGATCTCACCCTACGATTGAAACGACAGAACCAACAGACACCGCCGAACAAGATCAAGTTCGGGAACCACAAGAAGAACCCCAGCGGCAAACGCTAACGGCCACCAGTGACGCTTTTTTGTTAGAACCGCTGGCCCCAAACGATGAACCTGAATTGGTCGACGACTCGATTGGCTTGGGATTTGAAATGGACTTGGCATCCGAAGCTGACGAAGCACTAGAAGACGAGAACGAAGCGTTCGCAGAAGAAGAGGCGGAAAAAGAAGGCGACGATCCCGAAATCGAAACACCGATGTCTGTTCCGCCCGAAACCGCCTCGACATCGCCGACCGAACACAGTAACCCCAACCAATCGCCAACCAATCGTATCATTCGCAGGGATTTGCCGGAAACCTCATCGATCCAGCCATCTTTCTATTGGACTTGGCAATTGATCGTCGACGGATATTCGGTCGAGCACATTGGTCAGACTCGCGGAATCGATCGAGCGGCAGTTTTTGATCATGCCAACCGTGCGCTGCAGAGCGGGCGAGCGGTCCAAGTGGACTGGTTACTCGATTCGGAAAAGGTTGCTGTGTTGCAGCAGCTGATCCGAGCCAATCCAGACTCCCGCATGCCTGCCTTGATGGCTCAGCTTCCCGCAGGAATCGAATCATTCGAGTTACAGTTTTTCATGAAGGCCAACGACTCGTCAAACCGGTAGCGTCCAAAGGGCCAAAAGGCGGAAAACCGAACCATGGGCAAGACGTTTTGACACAGTTACCCGCGGTCTAAATTATTTCAGCAAAGTCAAAACAGCACAAATTTTCGCTTTTTGCGACCTAAGCAACAAACAACAGCTGTCGCAGGGATAAACTATTTTCGTTACAATTCTCGTCCCAGTCGTTTTTGACTAAAAGAACACACCCAACAACCCGAGTCTTCAGACGCGTGAATACTTTGACAAAATATTTGCAAAGTCTAAACCTCGGTATGATTTTGCGATCCTAAGGACTTATGGACAACCCTTCAGACCCACAACGCTCACAAGACGAAAATCAGGGACGGGCAGGCCGCAGCTTCAATTGGCTGTTTCCAGCATTGTTTGTCTTCTTGGTCATCATGCTACTGGTGAGCATTTTTACAAGCAAACCTCAGTCCGAAATCAGCTACAAAGATTTCTTGAACTTTGTCGAAGGCAAGAATCAAGATGGCGAAGTAGTGCGCGACGACGAGGAACAACAGTATGATTCACTGATCGAGTATGTTGACTTCGGCCCGTACTCTGCCACCGGCATGTTCAAAATTCGACCTAGCAAAAAAGCTAGGTACAACCGCCGAACGGGCAATTTGGAGCAGCCGGCCAAGGACGCAAAACTAGAAAAGCATTTCTCTGTCAATTTAGGTGGACCCGATTCGCCCGACTACAAACAGGCTATCGAAGCCGTCAAAAAAGCGGAAGTCATTCGCTACGATATTAAACCACCAAGTAACGCCTCCGCGTGGTACTACGCGATGTTTTTGGCGCTTACCTTTGGCATCTTGATGTTCATGATGGTCTCGATGCGTCGCTCTCAAAACCAAATGATGGGTGGCGGCGGTTTCCTATCAAGTTTCTCTCGCAGCCCAGCTAAACGCTATGAAGCTTCCGACAAACCAGTAACCTTCAAAGACGTTGCGGGCCTCGAAGGCGTCAAAGCGGACCTCGGCGAAATCGTAGAGTTCCTCAAAGACCCAACACGCTTTCAAAAACTCGGCGGTCGAGTCCCTAAAGGGGCGTTGCTGATTGGACCACCAGGAACCGGAAAAACATTGCTTGCCCGAGCCATCGCGGGCGAAGCTGGCGTGCCTTACTTTTCGGTCAACGGCTCAGAGTTCATTCAAATGTTCGTCGGTGTAGGTGCCAGTCGCGTGCGGGATTTGTTTGCGACAGCTAAAGCCCAGTCACCTGCAATCATTTTCGTCGATGAAATCGATGCCGTCGGTCGCCAACGTGGTGCCGGAGTCGGCGGTGGACACGACGAACGTGAACAAACACTGAACCAAATCCTTGGCGAAATGGATGGTTTTCAAGTCAATGACGCGGTAATCGTGGTCGCTGCGACCAACCGCCCAGACATTTTAGACCCGGCTTTGCTGCGTCCAGGTCGTTTCGATCGACACGTAACCGTCAGCCGCCCGACCAGAAACGGACGTTTGGCGATCCTTAAAGTCCACGTACGAGAAGTTCCGCTAGGGCCCGATGTCGATCTGGACATCATGGCTCAAGCTACCGTTGGCATGACTGGAGCAGACATCAAAAACTTGGTCAACGAAGCTGCGCTGTGGGCGGCTCGAAAAGACAAAACCAAAGTCGAGATGGAGGACTTCTACTACGCGCACGACAAGGTTCTGATGGGTGCCAAACGTGAAGAGGTTTTGTCCCAAGACGAAAAAGAAAAAACAGCTTACCACGAAGCAGGCCATACATTGACCGCGTGGCGTCTTAAAGGTGCCAGCCCAGTGCACAAAGTCACCGTGATCCCTCGCGGCCGAGCACTTGGCGTGACCCAGATGGTCCCCGACGAAGACCGTATGAACATGTCGCAAAACGACATTTTAGACAACTTAGTTGTGTTGCTGGGCGGACGGGCTGCTGAACGTCTGATCTATGACGAACTTTCCGTCGGTGCCGAAAACGACCTCGAACGCGCCACTTCGATGGCTCGTCGAATGGTCACACACTGGGGGATGAGCGAAAAGCTTGGCCCAGTCAGCTACAAGACCAGTGACGAAGATCCATTTTTGGGTGGTCAGATTCATAAAACCAGCCAGTTCTCAGAACACACGCTAGAGACGATCGACAACGAAGTTCACACGATTTTGACCACCGCGGCCAAGCGTGCGATGGATATGTTGGTCGAACACAAAGACGATTTGGAAGCGATCACTCGCGGCTTGATGGAGCACGAGGAATTGGACCGCAAGCAAATCACCGAACTGATCGGCGAGAGCGTTCATGCGGCCAAACAGAAGGCCAGAGCCGACGAAGAGGCGAAAACCAAAGCCGAGAAGGAAGCCAAGGCCGAGCAAGAGACGAAGCAGGACGCTGCTGATTCGGATAAGCAATCCGAACCAGAATCCAAGCCAGCCGGCGATAGCTAACCCAGCAAGCATTGCAGCATTACTGCGTGAAATGGTAGCCTGGCACGTAAGTTTTGTACAAGCTCGACGCGCAAGCAAGTGCATCTTTACGAATCTTAAAATGCACTCGCTTGCGCGTCGAGCTTGTATTCATCTCGTTGCAAGGCTCTGCCTTGCAACGCACTGAACTCGTGGCTCTGCCACACACTGCCCGTCGCTTCACGACCACTAACGCCTCAGCATTACTCAGCCGCAGGCTTCAAGCGAATCTTTACAACCTTGACCACGCCCGATTTCACGATCGATTTGCAGGTCAACCGAAGCTCGGTCTTACCCGCGGGTAACTCTAGCTCGCCAACGCTAACTTCCTTCCATTTCTTTGGGCCACCAGTACGTCCGATTTTAAATTCAAGCTCAGCACCACCAGCGGTAAGCACGAACTTGGTATCGGGCTTCAACTTAGCTCCCGCATATTCAATCTGAACTTCGTACTTGCCGGCAGTCTCAACTTGCAACGGAAACTTCGCATGGGAGTTTTCCTTCCACGAATCGATGTTCGAACGGCTAAACATTTCATTATCGTGAAACTTCGCGTTTTTCAGAACCGCATCGGTCGGCTCCAGAGTAAACGAACCATCGGTCGCGGCGTAGACTCGAAACGGCGCAACGTCGGGCACTTCACCAAAATCCAACGCGATTACCGTGGCAGCAGCGTGGATAGGCTTGCCCGGCAAACCAACGATCTGAACACCACCACGAGCTTGCGAAAGCTGGCTCACCGCAACCTCTGCTCCACCCAAAACATGTCCTTTGGTCGGCATCGTCTTAAGCCCCGGCACAAACAGCTCGCCGCTTTCAGGCCATTGAAAAACATGCAGATACAAACGGTGACCGTCACCCATAACTTTCGCCGTCGCTTTACCCCACGGCAGCCGAGTAAACGGGCCTGCCTGCGTGCCGTAAATCGCATCACCATTGACCTCCATCCACTGGCCGATCGCGTTAAAACGCTCGACCGACTTCGGATCGACCGAACCGTCAGGAAGCGGACCAATGTTCAACAGGTAATTTCCACCTTTACTAACTGCATCGATCAAACGATGAATCAACTCCTCCGACGTTTTGTACTTCGTGGCAAATTTACTCCAACCCCAAGTAATATTAAGTGTATCGCAGGTCTCCCAATCAACCCCTGCGATGCCCGTGGCAGGAATGTGTTGCTCAGGCGTAGAAAAATCCCCGAACCAATACGGATTTCCTTTATCCTTTGCCCTCTTCGTATTCTTCCAAAGGCGATTGTTGATTAGAACATTCGGTTGATTTTTTCGCACCATTTCGACCAACTCTTTAGCTCGCCAACTTTCACCCTGATACGGACCTTTAGAATAATCCAACCACAGAACATCGACATCACCGTATCGCCCATCGGTGATTTCATTGACTTGGGCATGCAAGTAGTCGATGTATATCGATAGCGTGCGGTCTTCCATCGAAAGTCCAGGCAAATTCATTGCGCCCTTGCCAGCAGGAGCGTGTAGATGATGCCAATCCCATAGCGAATGATAAGTGCCAACCTTGAGTCCCTCGGCGCGGATTGCGTTAACGATTTCTTTGTGCAAATCGCGACCGGTAAAATCTTTTGCATCAAACTCCGTTTGAGCTGAATCGTGCAACGCAAAACCTTCGTGGTGCTTGTTGGTAAAAACCACGTACTTGGCACCAGCCTGCTTGGCCAGTTTTGCCCACTGCGACGCGAAATCAGCAGAAGGCTTGAACTTCGGCCGCATCGTCTTCTCATAGACGTCCGCTTGCACGCCTGCATTTCGCTGAATCCACTCCGCGCCACGGACGAATTCTTTGTCGCCCCATTGGCCATTGGTCGAAGAATACAACCCCCAGTGAACGAACATCCCAAAACGAGCCTCTTTCCACCAAGCCATCCGCGCGGTGCGATCAGCAACCGATTCGGTGTCCAAGATAAATTGCTCATTCTCGGTTTGCCCGACAGCGTTGCCGACGACAACTAGCATTGCGAAACAAATAGCGACTATCAAACTTATTTTTTTCATTGGTTACTTTTCAAATGCACTATAGAAAATCTCTAATTCTCGCAGCCCAAACGGCTCAATTTATCACTTACTAAACCGCCAGAAGAACCCTTCGGCAAAGTCGCAGCGGGCGATGAGTAAAGTTCACATTGTATACCGACTACCCAGTATTCTGCGATCACCAAGCCACCGCAAACCGACCTCATACTGACTCAATCTACGCCAATCAGCTATTTCCAGCATAAAAACACCGAAAAACTGAAACTCCATCACTAAGTGCATTATTGCGTGGCCAACTTTTGCAATCAAACTAACTCGTACAACCAAACGATTCTCGCCAATTCGAGGATCTAACTAATAACTACATCTTGATAGCTTGTACCTACGATGCACCTTTGTAAATTTCTCTCGCTGCAGTTTGGCCTTCTCGTTCTCGTCACCCTAATCGCGACTTCGTATTGCGATCGCAGCTCAATTGGCCAAACGCTGATTGAGGTCGATTTCGACAATCGAAGAGCGTCCCAGTACACCGAAGATCAAGTCGAAGAAGATTTTGGCGAGATTCGTTTTAGCAACGGTGTCGACGAAGGCTGGACTCGAATCATCTCAGGCAGGAACGCGTTTGGCGGCAGGGGATCGTCACTACGAGTTCGGTATCCCGCAGGCGGCGAAGGACCAGGAGAAGGCGGTGCTCAGTGGATCGTCGAACTTGACGAAGGTTACGAAGAGGCTTACTTGAGCTACCGATTCAAATTTTCGCCCGGATTCGACTTTGTACGTGGTGGAAAACTACCCGGTCTGGCTGGTGGTTCAGCCCCTAGTGGAAACGCACCGGCCGACGGCGTCCGAGGTTGGAGTGGTCGTTTAATGTGGCGAACTGATTTCCGTGGAGAAACCGGTCAGCCCGAACAAAGAACTTCAGGCCTGATCTCTTACGCCAAGCATCTTCATTCTGGTTTTGCGATGGATGGACGACAAGAAGACGAAGTGTTTGTCGTCGAACCTGCCACCGGCCAAGAGAGCGTACTTGAGTCAGAACGCTGGTATACAGTCCGCCAACGCGTGGTCATGAACACTCCCGGTCAACGAGACGGAATCTTACAAATCTGGCTTGACGGTCGTTTGGTGCTGACCCAAACCAATCTTCAATACCGAAACACGCCGGACCTAAAAATCGACCGTTTGTTCTTTAGCACCTTTTTCGGTGGCGGTGAAGCTTGGCGTAGCAGCAAAAATGAATACTGCTACTTTGACGATTTCAAAATGAGCATTCCGCAACAACGCTTAGTTCCCGAACAATATGGAACACCAAACGCTGCGATTGATGCTGCCAACCCTGGCGATACGATCTTGCTGGGTTCTGCCAACTGGTACGGCAACTTGTCCATCAACGACCCGATGACAATTCGCGGTCGCGGAGACGCCCGTTTGATGGCCGCTGACGGACGCGAACCGATCATCCAAGTCAACTCGGACGCAGTAAACGTTGAATCGTTGGATCTTGGTCGAGGAGTCGTTGGCGTCGAGGGTACGTCACAGGCGAGTAACCTTAGTATCGTCGGTTGCGAACTCCGGAACATTTTTGGCGATGCGATCCGTTGTACCGACAGCCGAGATGTCGTGATTTTGGACACATCGGCGATCAACAATGAAGGTCGCGGCATTTTCTTAGATGGTGTCGATGGCTTCACAATCGCCGACACAACGGCAACTCGCAATGGCGGTGCTGGATTCGAAATCTTTTCAGACAATGGATTCGTCAGCAATTGCTTGGCCAGCCGAAACAGTGCCGGCGCTGGATTTTTCTTTATCGGCTCCAATGCTGGTTTTGATGACAACGTCTCATGTCAAAATGAAGGTATGGGATTCCTATTGCTAGACACGCAAAACATCAGCATCACAAACAGTCGAACCTCATCAAACTCGAGCTTCGGTTTACTAGCCGTTTCGGTCAACGATTGCTTCTTTGGGAACAACCGAATTTTGGCCAATGAAGCCGTTGGACTAATCCTTGATAACAGCCAGCGAATTTTGATGCAGTCAAATGAAATCAACAACAACAGCGGCATCGGAGCATACTTCACACCTAGTACCAGCGACAATGCCGCCGTCGACAACTCATACCAAAACAATGCCTTTAGCTTAGGATTGATCGACGACGGAAACAACTTTGTCGATGAGTAAAGCGATCATTTTTGAAGCAACTCGATTATCACCTTGATAATAAAACGAAGCCCATGGATTAAATCCATGGGCTTTTTTTGTTGTCTTTGGCTCCGGTGTGCTGTGTTACCCCGATACCTAAATCGGCACCGGCGCGAATCCGTTATAGCCCACGTAGATTCCAGTGGCCAACAACATCACGGCAGACACCAACATGCAGATCGCTGGCAGCAACAGAGTTTTACCGGTCATGAACCCAAAGATCGGACAGTACAGCCCCAACGAAACCAAACAAGCGATCCCGTGACCTTGAGCGGCCGAAAAGGCGACGATCGAAATCCAAGCCGCCATACCCATGTACAATAAAATCGAAGCGATCAAACTAATACCCGCCGGCGACATCAACGTCGTCAACTGCTCCATAAAGAACACCACGGCCAAACCCATGCACAGCATGATGATGCCAAAGAAGCCTGCAACCAACGCAATCAAATAAGATTCGGCGCCATCACCGAAATCCCCGTCCATACCGGCGTCCTCTGCCTCTTCCAAATCCCGCTCGGCCTTCCGCATCATCTGCTCGGTGCCGGTCATGCCTGCGTTGGACTCGATATCCTCATCGGCTTCGGTCTCCAGCTGGTCACCGGTTTCCAAGTTGAACCCGCAATCGATACAGATGACCATCCCGCGCTTCACTTCAGAACCGCAGTTGTCACACATCGGCCCTCGAACGCGAGACCGAACTTCTTCCTCATCCAAAATATCAAGCAATGGATTATGAGCAGCAACTTTAGCAACCTTAGGGGCACTCGCGACCGGAACCGGGGCAGCAGCCTCAATCACAACCGGTTTCTGGCACTTCGGGCACTTGACCCGGCGCCCGACAAGCTCGTCTTTGGCCTTAAACCTGGCACTACAACTTCCGCACTTAACCTTAACCGGCATGAAATTGATATCCTGACAATGTGAAGCCACTGACGACTTCATGAATTAAAGAAACTATCGACATTAGTTATGATGCCAAAAAATCGTTTGGCAACCACCAATTGCTAATCTTAGCAGAATCGGCCCATTACTGCCCTACTATGGGCAGTAGAATTGGTGTAAACGCTATCTCACCAATAGCATTGTAGCATCCAGCTGCCTTAGAAAACTCTGCTTGCCCCCCCTATTAAGTAAATTCTTAACCGATCAAACCATATTCTCAACAAACTTCCGCTTTATGACTCCTTATCAAAAACGTCGCCAACGACTCTCAACAAAACTGGCCAGCCTGTCCGCCGACGGGATGTTGATCTCAAACCTCAAAAACATTCACTACTTAACGGGCTTTACTGGCAGCGCGGCCTACCTATTTATTTCACCTCAACAGCAAGTCCTTGCCAGCGACGCCCGGTATTCGATTCAACTGCAACAAGAATGCCCCGACCTTGAAATCGACATCCGAGACGTCGACGCATCCCTACTGGACTCGGCTCAGAGGCTGATCAAATCATTCGGTTGGCGCCAGCTAGCCATCGAATCCGCTCAGCTAACCAAAGCCAGCTTTGACGAAATCCAATCACGGATGCCAGAGGTTCGCTTGGTCGACACGACGGAAGTAGTCGAGCAATTGCGAATGATCAAAGACGAGCAAGAAATCGCCGCGATTCGCAAATCCATCCAGATCAATCAAACCGCTTTCCAAAACACGGTCGCCGCCGCCACAGCCCAACAAACCGAGCGAGAATTCTCTTTCGCGTTGGAAGCGGAAATGCGCAGGCTCGGTGCGGTCGGGGTTGCGTTTGATACGATTGTTGGCGTCGGCCCCCGAGCGGCGTTGCCTCACGCCAGGCCTTCAGACAAAACCCTCGGTTCGGCTAGTAATTTCCTAGTCGACTGGGGTGCAAATGTGGATGGTTACTTAAGCGATCTGTGCCGGATGGTGATCACCGGCGATCCTGAACCCAAGCTGGTCGAGATCTACGACATCGTTTTGCGGGCTCAAACAGCCGCCATCGCTCAGATCCAACCGGGCGTCCAAGCCCGTACTGTCGACGAAGCAGCTCGATCAGTAATTAAAGAGGCTGGTTTTGAAGAATTTTTTCAGCATGGAACGGGGCATTGCTTCGGCTTAGAGATCCACGAGCAACCGTATCTGTCTCCCTCATCGGACGTAATATTGGCCGCAGGCATGGTTTTGACCGTGGAACCGGGAATATATTTGCCGGAAATTGCGGGGGTTCGGATCGAAGATGACATCCTGGTAACCGATTCCGGCTGCGAAGTTCTCAGTAATCTGCCGAAAGCTCTAGAACAATGCACCGCCCGGCTTGGCGGCTGACTAACGTTTTGACTACAATTGCGGATCACAAATTACTGACCATGGTCCAGTTTGCCCCATTTAACGTGGCCACTGGACATTCACTATATATAGATAACTTTGGAGCACTGATGGCCAAAGCAAAGAACGAAGCAGGAACGGATTCTGTTTTTGACGTAAATAAGATCCGTGAACTCATTGAGTTGATGCAAGATCATGAACTCAACGAAGTGGACCTCAAGCAAGCGGATCAGCGGATCCGTTTACGGCGTGGTCCAGAAGGACAGCCGGTTACCTATGCCGCGCCTGCCCCAGCTGCTCCGGCTGCCGCAGCAGCTGCACCGGCAGCGTCTGCAGCAGCCCCCGCAGCCGCAGCCAACGACGACACTATCACCATCGACAGCCCAACCATCGGTACGTTTTATTCACGTCCCAAACCCGACGCGGCGGATTATGTCAAAGTGGGTGATACGGTTACCGAAGACACGATCGTTTGCATTGTCGAAGCGATGAAAATGTTCAACGAAATCCCTGCTGGCGTGTCTGGCAAGATCGTTGAGATTTTGGTCAACAACGAAGATCCAGTCGATAACAACAAGCCGTTGTTTCGAGTCGCCAAAAGCTAACTTCAACCTGCGAACCAATGTTTAATAGAATCCTGATTGCCAACCGCGGCGAGATCGCGTTGCGTATTATTCGCGCTTGCAAAGAAATGGGCATCGAAACGGTCGCCGTGTTCAGTGAAGGCGACCGCGGCAGCAGATACCTCGAACTCGCCGACGAAGCTTACTGCGTCGGCAATGCACGTTCAAGCGACAGCTACCTGCGGACGACTCAGCTGATCAGCGCTGCCGAACTTTCGGGCGCCGAAGCCATTCACCCCGGTTACGGGTTCATGGGCGAAAACGCGGACTTCAACGAAGCCTGCCGTGACTCGAACATTAACTTCATCGGCCCAACCCCCGACGCCATGCGCATGCTTGGTGACAAAAACACCGCTCGGTCTTTGGCTCGAAAAGCCGAAGTCCCTGTCGTGCCGGGTTCAGCGGGTTTGATCGAAGATGTCAAAGAAGCGATGAAAGTCGCCAAAGAAATCGGCTATCCAGTTTTAGTCAAAGCGACCGCCGGTGGCGGTGGTAAAGGCATGCGAGTCGCCGAAAACGAAGAGTCACTCAAGCACTCACTCGAACAAGCCGCTCAAGAAGCAAAGGCCGCTTTTGGCGACGCCGGCGTTTATCTTGAAAAGTTTATCGAGCTTCCTCGGCACGTCGAAGTCCAGATTTTGGCGGACACGCATGGCAATGTCGTTCACCTTTGGGAACGCGACTGCTCAACTCAGCGCCGACACCAAAAACTGATCGAAGAAAGCCCCGCTCCGACGCTGCCGCCGAAAGTGCGTACAGAGATCTGTGACGCGGCGGTTCGCATGATTAAAGCGGCGGATTACTTCAACGCGGCGACCGTCGAGTTCATTGTCGATAAAGACAACAACTTTTACTTCATCGAAGTTAACGCTCGAATCCAAGTGGAACATCCGGTTACCGAGATGGTGACGGGCATCGATTTGATCCAGCAGCAGATTCGTGTCGCTGCCGGTGAAAAATTGTCCTTCACTCAAGACGACATTCAATGTAACGGAGTGTCGATCGAATGCCGAATCAACGCGGAAGACCCCGAGCGAAATTTTGGTCCTTGTCCGGGCACGATCGAATCGATCTGCATGCCGGGCGGATTAGGCGTTCGCTTTGATACCCACGTTCACGCTGGCTACACCGTGCCACCGTATTACGATTCGATGGTCGGCAAACTGATCGTCCACCAACCAACTCGAGCCCAAGCGATTGCCTGCATGGTTCGCTGCTTGGACGAGCTACGAATCAAAGGCATTAAAACGACGGCTGAATTTCAAAAGTCAGTTCTGTTGCATGAAGATTTCGTCAACGGAAAAGTTGACACCAAATGGGTCGAACGAAACATGTAGTGGCTTAGCTTGACGCTACCATTATCGATTTACTTCAAAGCCGAACTCTTTAAGGGTTCGGCTTTGTTCGTTTCAACCCTGATGGTTAATCACCCAATCTTCAATCCACCGTCTGGCGACGGTAGCTACGCTAGCCAGAGCGTTGGACAGACTGAATATTAAATTATTGATGATTAGTGGAGATTAGTGTTTTCCAGACGCGTGCCGCCCCCTTAGCACCGCGTAGCGGCCCCCCAATCACCCTAGCTTCGTCGCCACATTCTTTCCGCCTCCAACCGGCAATCTTAGCCCGTCTATGGCGTCTGAAGTTCCACTGCACCGCGATTACCCGTATCCAAGGGGCATTAGTTTTTCTAAAATGCCCGGCTGAAAACACATTTCACAACAAAACGCATTTGAATCTGCTGGGCCGTTCACAAACCCGCAAACTACCCGATCTCAAACAGCGCTAAAATATTCCCAATTTAAACTTTAACTACGACGAGGATTGCCGTGGCTAACACTCTTTCAACCAACATCGCACAATCGGACTTTAAACGAATTGCAATCTTGTTCGCTGGCGGCCCAGCTCCAGCGGCCAACGCAGTTATCTCTGCCGCAGCGACTTCGTTCGTGAGAGCGGGCGTTGAAGTCGTTGGCATCAAGCACGGCTACAGCAACTTGGCAGACTTCGATCCTTCGCAACCGCTGAAAGAAGACAAGGACTATATCGTCTTGAATAGCGCCGTGTTGCGTCGTACGCGTAGTAGCCAAGGCATCATGATCGGTACTGCTCGCACCAATCCAGGCAAACACATCAGCTGCCCTGAAGACTTAAATGACGTAGAAAAGTGTGCACCGATGGATCGCGTTTGTGAAGCGTTGCAATCGATTGGCGTTGACGCTTTGATTTCAATCGGTGGCGACGACACCCTCAAGACCGCCAATAAGTTCAAACTGCACCAACAGCAGAACCGCAGCGACAAAAAGATCATGCCTGTTGTGCACTTGCCTAAAACAATCGATAACGACTACTTCGGCATCGACTTCACCTTTGGTTTCTTTACAGCGGTCGATTTTTTGGCCACCGAAATTCGCACGCTGATCCATGATGCCGAGGCCACCCGAGCTTACTTTCTTTGTGAAACGATGGGTCGATCAGCAGGCTGGCTGTCTTACGGCGCCGCGATCGCCGGTGAAGCAAGCTTGGTCATTAGTATCGAAGACGTGAAAGCGGGTTACCTGATCGACGAGCAATTCACTGCCAGCGACGGCACCACGAGCACTCGACAATGCATGGACATGGATGCGGTCTCCGATCGAATCGTCAAAACAATGCTGGCTCGTGAAGCCGAAGGTAAACACTACGGCGTAATCGTTATCGCGGAAGGACTTGCCGAGTACCTACCGTACAACTACGTCGAAGGCGTCTCTCGTGACGATCACGGCCACATCAACATCACTGCCGTTAGCTTGCACAGCATCATGTCCAAGGCAGTTAAAGCCAAATACACCGAACGAACCGGGGCGACGCGAGCGGTCAAAGGTTTACAACTTGGTTACGAAGCTCGTTGTGCCAAACCCCACGCGTTCGACGCGATGTTGGGCAGCCAGCTTGGTGTCGGTGCCTTCCGTGCTCTAGTCGAAGAAGGTTTGAATGGCGTGATGGTCAGTGTTTCTGGCCAGCTAGACTTACATTACGAGCCGTTCGAAAAATTGGTCGACCCAGAAACGCTCGTCACCCTAGTCCGCTACATCGACACCGACAGCGACTTCCACCGCTTGGCTCGTTTCTTGGAAACCCAAATCGACGAAACGCCTTAATGGCCTAGTTCGTCAGACGTTATAGTCGCTCCAAATCTAACCATGCATGTTGATGGTGTTATTTTAAACGCCTAGACGCGGAGAACGCGGAGGAAATTTTCCAGAGGAACTCTGCGGCCTCTGCGACTCTGCGTTTCTACCTTTACAAACCACTACCGTCCCTAACCACCCCACCACGTTCTCCGGAAGCGCCATGATTCTTGAAGCATGTGTTGGCACGGTCGAGGACGCGGTTGCCGCTCAAACCAACGGCGCCGACCAACTAGAACTCTGCGATCGTCTTGACCTAGACGGCATCAGCCCTCCACGGAATTTAGTCTCTGCGGTCTGCCATGCTGTTTCAATTCCAGTCAAAATCATTTTGAACCCGGTCTCGTTCGAGTACTCTTACTCGGCCGCTCAACTCGACGACATCCTTGCCTACATGGCGTCTTTAGAAGATTTGAAACTTGCCGGCTTTGTGTTCGGAGCACTCGACCAACACAAAATGCCCGACCTCGCCGCGGTTGAAAAAATCGCCGCCGCGACGGACCTGCCGATCACCTTCCACAAAGCGATCGACGACACGGCCGATATCTTGGTCGCGATTGACCACATCGCTCAGTCAAACCTCGTCCAGTTTGTACTCAGTTCTGGCGGAGCAACAACAGCTCAGCAAGGGCAGGGCAGGCTGATCGAAATGCGCGATCGGCTAGCCGGTCACTCGACAAAGCTCATCGCTGCCGGCAGCATCACCGCCGACAACCTGCCTGAACTGCATCGAGCATTAGGGTTGGAGCATTACCACGGAAAAAGAATTGTGGCATAGCCGATGGGTGGAGTTTGCAGTTGGCCTTTAGGCGGAAATCCGGCTTTAGCCGCAAGGTGGCGACGGTGCTTCCAGCCGGTCTTACGCGCCATCCGTGAAACGGGCGAATGAAGGCCTGTTTAAAAAATTGAGATGATTCGTAATTTGAAGCTAGGTTGCTCGGCCGGCGCGTAAGACAGGCCGGAGGCAACTGTCGCCACCTAAGGCCCGCCTTTAGGCGGAATTCCGGCTTTAGCCGGTACTCCAAACTCCAAACAACAAACAAAAGACCAATGTATTGACGTTTTCGATTTTTTCCAAAAACGCTAAAGTTTTGGTTCAAGAAGGATCTACTTTCAAACTTTCCCTGCCAAGGACCGGCGGATGTACAAATTGTTGTTGTCTTGGAGATACCTCAAGACTCGTTTTATTGCCTTGGCATCGATCGTCAGTGTAACACTAGGCGTTGCGACGTTAATCGTTGTCAACAGCGTGATGGCTGGCTTCGTGGACCAAATGCAGAGCCGCATTCACGGGATTCTCTCGGACGTGGAAATTTCCGCTCCGCTGCTTTCGGACATCAAAGAGCCCAAAGCCTTCATCGAAGAAGTCCGCCAAGTGGTCGGAGACGACTTGAAAGAACTCACCTCCGTCGTTCGCAGCAACGCCTTGATCTCGTTCAACTTCCACGACCGCCAGTGGACTCAGCATGTAATGCTACTTGGCATCGATGACGAAACCTTTGGCAAGGTAACTGATTTTGAACCATACCTGACCAACGAAATTAAAAAAGAAAAATTCTCCTTCGAACTCGAACAATCCGGCTACACGAAATTTCATAACGCTGGCTGGAATTATCGTCGTGAAAAGTATTGGCAACAGCAAAATCTCGAGAAACTTCAACGCGAATACCAGAGTCTGTACGACCAAGAAGCCAAACGAGTCATGCTTGACCAAGCCTCTTCGGGTTATTCTCCCGACGGTCGTTTAATCCAAGCTGACTCGCCGGCTCCCGCCACCGCGACTGCTCCCAAGGCCAAGTTCGCCCCGCTTCCCAAAGTCGCTCCGGACATCGATGAACTTTATAAAGACAAAACCGACAACCAAGAGGATTCCAACGACCGTTTCGCAGCAGTCAAACCTGACGGTACCGTCGAACTAGCGCCCTTCGACCCTCACATGGACCTACGCAAAAAACTGACTGCCGAAGAGATGTTCAATCCAGCTCGGGATCAATACACTGGCATCATCTTAGGGCTGGGAATCTCCGAACGAAAAATGCGAGAACACGACGGGACGACATCTGAGATCTACATGGTCAATCCGGGCGACGATGTACAAATGACGTTTCTTTCGGGTGGCTCTGCCAAGCCAGTCATTGAAAACTTCACCCTCGTCGATTTTTACTCATCCAACATGCACGAGTACGATTCGAGCTTTGCCTTTGTCCCACTATCGGAACTACAAAAGCTGCGAGGCATGGTCGATCCACTGACCGGTCAAGGTGCCGTGTCCGCCATCCAAATTAAACTCAACGAAGGTGCCGATCTGGACGAAGTTCGTGACCGTTTGCTCTCCCGCTTCCCGCCGGATCAATATGCGTTAAACATTCGCACTTGGCAAGATTCTCAACGCCCGTTGCTGAGCGCGATCCAAATGGAGCTGACCATTCTCAATATTTTGTTGTTCATGATCATCGCGGTCGCCGGATTCGGAATTTTGGCTACGTTCTTCATGATCGTGGTCGAGAAAACCCGTGACATCGGAATCCTAAAAGCACTCGGTGCTCCAAGCCGTGGAGTAATGTCGATCTTCCTGAGCTACGGTATGTCGCTGGGACTGGTCGGTACCGGAGTGGGCGTGGTGATTGGCTTGCTGTTTGTGGCTTACATCAACAAAATCGCAGCCGTTGTAGGGTTTGTGACCGGTCAAGAAGTCTTCGACCCAGAATTTTATTATTTCAGCGAGATCCCAACGATGGTCAGTCCGACGATGGTGGTTTTGGTTGGCATGGGTGCGATTTTGATCGCGGTTTTGGCCAGCGTCCTTCCGGCACTTCGGGCCGCACGTCTACACCCCGTAGAGGCACTTCGATATGAATAAGTTAGCTGAATCTACCACCACTCTTTCATCGCGGGCTAAAAAAATGAAGCCTTCAGCCCCCGATTCAAAAATTCGGAATGCCAAACCGGTCATGTCCGTCAACGGCTTGTTCAAAAGTTACCACAAAAAGAACTTGGAAGTCCCAGTTTTAAAGGGCGTCGACTTGACGATCCCGACGGGTGATTTCACAACCATCGTTGGCACGTCCGGTTCAGGCAAGAGCACCCTGCTGCACTTGATGGGTACGCTTGACGCACCCGATCGTGGCCAAATCTACTACAACGACCAACGGATCGACAATTTACCCGCACGAGATAAGGAACGACTTCGCAATCGCGAGTTTGGAATGATTTTTCAATTTTATCACTTGCTGCCTGAACTTACGACGTTGGAAAACGTGTTGGTGCCAAAGATGGTTCAAGACAGTTTCTGGACTTACCTGCGTAACAAGAAAGCTTATAAAAAGCGAGCGACCGAACTGCTAGAGATGGTTGGTTTGGGACATCGCATGAAGCACAAACCGAGCGAGCTTTCCGGCGGCGAGATGCAACGGACGGCGATTGCCCGGTCCTTGATCTCCGATCCGCGAGTCCTATTGGCCGACGAGCCAACAGGCAACCTAGATGCCGAAAACGGCCGCGAAGTTTTGGATTGCTTGGCCGCGCTGCGAAAGAATGAAAACCTCACCGTGATCATGGTGACACACGACGATTCACTGGCTGAAAAATCCGATCACACGATTCGGTTGGTCAACGGCGTGGTTGTGTAACGCAGTAATTAGTTCAAAACTCATTTACGGGTTTACACCCGTGGCTACAATCTGCCGTCCCTTCAGGACTAAAACGCGGGGGCATGGCGCATAAAAAAACGCCCCAGATGAAAAACCATCCAAGGCGTTATCTCTTGTATCAAACTCGATACCAAGGGCTTAGTGATCTCTTGCTTTGTGGGCTTTGATCTGGCCCTTCAGTGTTTTGCCTTCGGCGATGATCTCAACTTCTACACCCAGGTTAATCCCAGTTCGCAAATTTCTGTCATCCAACATGAACTCGTGAGCGGCACCTTCTGGATCAACGTTTACAGGTTCAAATTCAAATGGCTCTTTATCGTTTCCAACCAACGGCGTGACGATGAACTCCTCAACCACCAACGGCTTTGGCGATTCCGATTTGCCATCGAGCAAGTAAAAACGGATCACGTTGTTGTCTTGGTACTGACGCCACTCGCAACTGAATTCATCGGAATCCAAATCGAACAGGTGACCACCGTTGGGACCGTGGGCGGGATGGTCGTCATGACCGTGTTCATCGCCATGACTGTGATCGCAGTCTGGGCCGTGCACATGACCGTGCTCACCATGGTCGTGACTGTGGCCATCATGGTCATGACCGGTATCGCTTGGTTCTTGGCAGCCAACGGCAAATACGACGGTGGCCAACATCGCGACGACAAAACCAGAGAGTGATTTAGTACTCATGAGATATTCCTAGGCTAATTAATTCAATTCGAATAGAGGTTGTTATTTTGTAAGGCTAATCTGGCGTTATTGTTGCCGCAAAACGGGCTTCGGCAACGGCGAGATTCTTTTTTTACGCTAAAAAGACCTGTTTGTTTGGCCGATTCTGCGATCAATCGATAAATTCCTAAAATCAATTTTCCGGTTCGTTCAAAGCTCGCTGTAACCGCATCTCCTCGGCCGCACTGGGCCGAAAGTACAGCGGCTCGACCTTCAAATAATCGTCTCGATGGCCCGCAGCATACATCGCCGTACCGACTTGCCCCACCGACGACGCCGTCAACTCCCAAGTTTCCGGGGCAGTAGCCGTCACATCTGGCTCAGCGGCAAGCGTTTCAATGAGTGGCTTAAGTCCCGTTCCGACGACAAAGTCACCCGATTTGAGCCCTGCGACGAATTGACTTTGGTCAACAATCTGATCCGGCACGTGCTTTTCCACTCGCCACGGCCCTAGATAGCGAAACTGAGCCGCAAACAACTGCTGCCGCTGAGCATTGATGGCGACATGCAAGTTTATACCAGCAGCTTCGGGCAAGGCGGAGAAAGTCTGAGCGGCAATGGCATCTAGTGCGCCAACGGCAACTAAATCGGCTTTTCCAGCATAGGCCAGCGATTTTGCTGTCACAACACCCACTCGCAACCCCGTGAACATGCCTGGACCGTTACAAAGACAAATTAAATCCAGATCGCTGGTTTGGATCTGATGCTGTTTGAACATGCTTTGCAACATCGGAGCCAGCATCACCGAGGCCCCTGGCGGGA
>CAZKTR010000006.1:0-26024 GCA_964555525.1 uncultured Pirellulaceae bacterium | reverse complement strand
CAATCAGGTTCCGGATCTTGCGACTTCGTCCGCGATTGAACAACTTGAACCCGTCAAACTGACTGTAGGCTTGGCTTGCAGGGTCGTCAACAAAATGAAGCCCGAGCTGTTGGGCTTGCTCTTCAAAACCAGCTGTGCGTTTTTTCTGGACAACATGCGACCAATAGATCATCACCCCCATAAAAGCGATCATCCCTGCAATGGCCAAAAAAACAAGTAATCCTTCCATGACTTTTACCCCGTGTCAAAATTTCTGTATCGCCTTGAAATGTAATACCCAACAACAGCGACTGCGGTGAGAACCGAGGTCAACAGCGAGGGAATTGAAAACCGCATGTTATTCGCCCACTTTCGTTGTTGCCTAGGGGGGCGGTGTCTTTTACCAGTGGGTTGTCAACTCAAATATGTCGCCAATCCGATGCGGCGATACGAAACTCCTTCTTCGACGGCTACGCTCAATGTTCGAAGTAGTACTCGCATCCATCGAGCACTTGCATCCCGAACTTCTCTTGTAATTCCTTGATAACTTGCGGTTCAACGTAAACGATGTAGCGTTCATAGTCGCTATCGCCGGAATGGAAAACGAAGAACCGCTTCGTCGCCCCGTGGCTGGCGATGATCGGATTTAAGATATCAATCATCAACGCACTATCTGGATACGAAAATCCTCCGTCGGAAAGCAGCAGGAGGGTGTACAGTCGATTGTCGATCACAAGTTTAAGTTCATCCGTGTAAACAGCGGCTCGCAACTCGAACCCTTCGTCTTCATCAACAAGCTGCCAGATGTCGCGGACCATTCGGTCTATTCCGCCGCTGTATAAGCCTGCATCAATACATCTGGCCATGCCTCGCTTGGTGAGCAATTCGAGGACGTCCCAGTGATCCACGTCCGATTGCGGAAGCTCTTCATCTTTGATGGGCGTTCCGACGGGAAAGCTTTCGTTTAAGAAGGCCACTAGATCGGAGGCTTTGAGCGTTGGATTCTGCAGCCAGTGGAGTTGCATGTCGCTGGCGTCGCAGTCTATTGGCAGCGGCATCTTATTCCACAGTTCGTCTGCCTCGGCATCCCCCACCGTTTTCAAGGCCAAGACGATTGAATGCGCTCGCGAGTATGCTTCCTCACCTCCCGCTTCGCAGATTCTTGCAAACGTCTCCCGCAAGTATTGGATCGTCTCGGCGTCTTTGGATCCCGCGTGGAGGTTGGCCAGCAACTCTATCGCGGCGCTGACGGTCAGCAGGTCGAAGTAATCAGGCTGTGTGTTGACTAATTCATCGATACGCGTTTTGAAAAAGGGAATCGCCGCCTTGCCGCGAATCGCTGCATACTCGCGATAGAACTCTTGGTCGAGTTTACGCGATTCGACCAGTTTGATGATAGCGTGCTCGGTTTCTTTTGCGCAGCCGATACGCCGGAGCGTGCTGATCGCAATCCTCAGTCCCTCCGCGTTTTGTGCCTTAGGTTTTGGATCCGCAATCATCGCCCGGAAAAAGTCGGCGTCGCCTTCGTCGGCGATTTTTGCCAGCACCTGCAGCGCGGAATTGTCGTTCTTCGGAAGCGACTGGTGGATCTCTCGCACCATTTGTTGGATGGATTCAGCTTCGCCCGGATGGGATTCTTTGGCCATGCCGTAGAAACTCGATGCGATATCCAGTCGGTTTTGAAGTAACGTCTGTTTTGATTTGCATGTGTTCAAAACAAATTGGAACGCTTCTTCGCAAGCCGTCAGGTCGCATTCGTGTGCTTGGGCCCAATTCAGAATTGATCTGGCAACACCTGCTCGAAAGGTATTCCCTGTATGTAACTCATGGAAAAGTGGCCGCAGTCCATATTCAGGCCGACCAGCTCGCGCGAGGAGGCTTTGGTATTGTATCGGGAGTGTTCCTAATTCGGCTTGCCGAATCAGTTCCGCAAAAAATTCCTTGTTCGTTGCCAATCTTTTTGATTCGTCAATGGAAAGATCGACTTTGGCGAATGGCCAATCATCAATTACCTTCGGGTCGGCAGGAAGCCGCTTGAGGTAGCGGGCAGTGAGGTAATCGATGGCTTCGTCGGCGTGTCCGTTCACCCAAAGAATGGTGAACGCGGTTTCCACGTCACGAAACGGTCGCGAGTCGTCCAAACGCTCCCGCGCCTTGGAAACGAATTCCTGTTTGTGCGTTCGAACGACATCGTCGTCGGTCGCGTGAACATTCCAGTTTTCGTGGAAACGGTTTAGGTCGCTAACGAGAATGCGATACCGGGTGTCGAACAGAGGTTGGGGGACGGAAGCGGACGTCGACGCCGATTTCGCCTGCTGAATGGCTTCTTTGATTCGCTTGCCATCGCGGTAACGCAATGCGAACTCAGGCAATTCGTGTTCGTGTACTTTCGCCATGGCGCCGACGATCCGAATGCGGCGCGGCCGTTTATATTCGTAATATCCCAGTCCGACGGCAATTGCTAGGATTAAAAGCAAGGCGGTCCGGAGGGAGATTCGCATGAGTGCCTACTTTAATTGGACCAAGTCGGATTTATTCTTGGGCGGATCGACGTCCTTGGGATCCTGCCATTGGTCCGCAGAAAAATGTTTGTCGTACACGCCATAATCGTGATAGGCAATCTTCTTGGCCAATCGGTACGCCCAACTTCGCTCAGGAATCGGCTTTGATTCAGGAGCGTATTGCGATGGATGCGGCTGAGCCGCTTTGAGCTCGGCGAAAGCCGTCTTGCGAGCGGTCGCGTCTTTGGCTCCGTGGCGATTGGCCAAGTCTTCAATCAAGTCAGGACGTTCGAGCACGATACAGCCGCGAGTGTGCTGGGCCGCGGTGCGACGAAAGTCCTTCAAGAAGTCCGACTCGTTAAACACCTCTTCCAACGGACGCTCGTCGTGGATTGAGTCTTTAGCAAACTGAATGATCGGACAAGGCTCGATGTCACCCCAAGGATTGATATGGTGAGTAAACCCAGTCGCGGCGGGGCAAAGGGCA
Organism: uncultured Pirellulaceae bacterium; assembly: GCA_964555525.1. Classification (GTDB taxonomy): domain Bacteria; phylum Planctomycetota; class Planctomycetia; order Pirellulales; family Pirellulaceae; genus Mariniblastus. The sequence goes on along the minus strand of CAZKTR010000006.1, from coordinate 23,057 downwards.
GCGCCATCAGCATCGTAATAGGCGTCGATGATGATGATTGGTTTCTTGCAACGCATATCGACCACGAACTGTCTGGCTTTGCGCTGTTGCTCAGGCGTCAGGGCGAGTTCGGGAGCAGGGTCAGGCCCCATCGGACGGTACACGTGATACCAAGTGTACAAGACGCCCATGTCGATCAGACGATCGACCCACTCTTCGCGTAACAGGTCGTCAAAGTTGGTTTGGCACAGGCTCGTGCAAACGCCAGTCATGACTTTATTGTCGAGGCAATTCTGCAAACCTTGCATCGTTTGCGACAGCACGTCCGCTTTGCCTCGGCGTTGATCACTAATGATTTCTGTGCCTTCGACGGAAATCAACGGCGTGACATTGCCGCACTTTCGCAAGCGTTTGGCAACTTCATCGGTGATGAAGTGCCCGTTGGTGAACACCTGAAAATAAGCATCTGGATGAGCCTCCAAGATGTCAAACAGCTCTTTGTGCATGAAGGGCTCGCCGCCCAGCAAACCAAAGAAGCTATTGCCCATGCGTTTGGCGGAATCGATCATCCGATTCATCGCCGGCACGTCGATCTTGTGTTGCTTGGCAGCCACGTCCACCCAACAGCCGGTGCAGCGTAGGTTGCACGAGTTAATGATCGAAATATACAAGTAGGGCGGAAAAAACTTGTCTTGCTTTAATCGCTTCTTGTGCTTTTGAACGCTCCGCCAACCCTTGAAACCCATGTTCCAAGCCAGCTTCCAAAGCAGCCGCTTATCGGTTTCAAACAGCATTCGCTTAGCGAGCCCAAAATACATGTTGGCTTCCTGTCAAAGCAGATGAACAAAACTTGGTAGTCGCCAAGCGCGGCTTTAGATGAGTAGTCGGTGAATCCAAGCGTTTTCACAAACGCTTGGACCAACCAAGTGATACTACTTCTTGCGATGTCGAATCTTAGCTCGCATACGTCGTTTTTTGCGACCGACTTTTCGGCGGCCTTTACCGGTTTTCTTAGTACCCACTTAGTGATTCCTTAAATTGATGTTGCTTTTGTAGTTGTTATCAACCACGTGTATTGGTTTTGCTCGTAAACGAGCAGCGGTCTTCCAACTAAAATGATACCGGCTTTCACTCGAAAATCGGCTAAATTTTAGGTCGTTTTCCCTAGAATTCGGCCCATCATCGTAATGATCTTCGGTCGAATTCACAAGCGAAAAACCTTGCTGCGGCCTAAACCAATACAACCGTTGACGCCAAACTCAGTATATCGGCAGCTTCAGGACCAAATTTCACCGATTTTCGCGCCTCTGGAACCGCAACGGAGAAGAATAGCTCGTCGTACCGGCTTTCACCGGAAATTCCGCCTGAAGGCGGTATGACAAACTAATCGCGGATAGGCATGAAAAGACGTGGTTCAAAATGCCCTTCAAAAGACCATTTGCCCTGTCGAGAATCGCTTGCGTGGGCTCTAACGTTTTCCGAGTCGAAACCATCTGAATCACGCTTTAGAAACCATGCCCACACGAACTCCAAAACTCGCCCTGATCGTAGCCGCCAGTGAAAACAATGTGATCGGCGTCAACGACGACTTACCGTGGCGACTATCGGCGGACCTCAAACGATTCAAGTCACTCACCATGGGGCACGCGATCATCATGGGCCGAAAAACATTCGATTCGATCGGCCGCCTGTTGCCGGGTCGCCAGACAGTGATCATCACCCGCAATCCAGATTTTAAATTCGAGGGCGCTGTCGTCGTCCATTCAATCGAAGACGCGTTGAACGCTTGCCGCGACCAAGAAACCGCTTTCTTGACTGGCGGCGCGGAGATCTATCGGTTGGCAATGCCGTTGGTGGACGAGATCTACCTCACTCGAGTCCACACGGAAATCGAAGGCGATACCTTTTTGCCGGAGATCGACTGGGACCAATTCGAACTCGTCACCACCGAAGACTTCCAAGCCGACGAGAAAAACGAATTCGATTTTTCCTTGTCGCACTACCGCAAACGGAACGAGTAAGAACCTTACTTTCGTCATCGAATCATACTTGATATTTCAGAATTTCAAGTTGAAGCGGCTCGATCCTACATGATGCCTAGCATCTTTATTTTGGTGACACGACATGCCTGAGTCCATCGCCCCTTTGAAAATTCTTTTTCAAGACGAAAGCCTTGTGATCATTCACAAGCCAGCCGGATATATCGTCCATCCGGCTGAGCAACCACAAGCTGGGGACCTGGTCGCCATGAAGATCCTTCGTGATCAGATTGGCGTTCAGGTCTACAACATTCACCGGATCGACCGGCCGACCGCTGGGGTGTTACTCTTTGGCATCGATCGTGAAGTCTCCAAGTCGCTCCACCAAAACCTTGCAGACGGTGGGATGGAAAAAGTTTACTGGGCAGTCGTAGAAGGCAAGCCGGAGCTGGCCGCATGGAGTTGCCAAGCCCCGATTCAAAAAGACGCCGACGCACCAATCCGCGAAGCGCTCACCGACTTCCAAGTCTTGAAGACGGTTGAGCATCGCTCAGGGAAAACAATCTCCCTGATCAAAGCCGTGCCACACACAGGACGGTTCCACCAAATCCGCAGACACCTGCTGGACGCTGGTCACCCCATCATCGGAGATTACCGTTACGCAGGCATCGCCGCCTCAGGCTCCAACGGAGAGTTGCTGGGCACCGGTACCCGAATGCTTCTGCTGGCAAAGTCACTTACCTTCGAACACCCCAAAACCGGAGCAACAGTCCATGTCAAAACCACCGACCCGTTGATCGACCCGCTTTTCTGTTCCTAGTAGTTTGCCTGCCCAGCCTAAGAAACTGAAAGTTACTTCAAAAACAATCGCGGTGTGCTCCGATAGTTTCCCGTCTCGCAAAAACAAAAACGCGTTGAATCGTTAACGATTTTCCGAATTACAACGATTCACATTACCTAAAGATATTGTGGAATGCCGACTGATCATAACATATAATAATGCTTTTAATATGTTCTCGCTTTTCAAATTTCTATTCTTTTTACCACGAGGTTCCTCAGGTGACACTCTCCTATTTAAGTTTCAACAGAATTAACTTCCCCTGGGTTCTTGTTGTATCGTGCCTGCTTGCAGGAGCCAGCGTTGTCCGTTGCGCGGAAGCCCAGTCAGTCATTACTTGGGAGCAACCTGCTTCGACTACCAGCACGGGAGACATTCGAGCGACCGCGGGCAATAACGAAGCTTTGTATGCACTCAATGGTGGTGACACGCTCTCAATTGCTGGAATTGAATTTTTTGGTGGGACCTTTGACAATCTCCCACCCGGAATGACGTTTTCGCCATCAGCCGGTCTTTCGGCAGACACTGCCCAAGCGGGCCTTTCGGAATCCAGTGGGAGTGCAGCGTACGACTCACTGTTGAACAACATGGCTTACACGACCTCGGGCTTGGAATCAGGAGTCATTGAATTCAGTGGCCTGAATATTGGAACGGAATATCAAATTCAGCTTTGGTTTAGCGACCAACGAAGCAGTGGGAATAATCGCTCGATGATTTTCGGTGACGATGGCACATCCAACGGCGAAGTTTCGCTTGCCGCAGACACAGGGAACTTTGGAGAAAATGTTGTCGGCAGTTTTGTTGCAACCGCACAAAGTCAGAGGCTTTCAATGCGGACAAGTGGCTTTCGTAACATTCACTTTAACGCGTTGGTTTTAAGCAGCGTAGTTCCGGTCCCCCAAGAGCCTATCGATCCTATCGCTGGTCCCAATTGGATCATCGATAGCGCTGACGAGTGGGCGGTGGCAGTTGATCAAGACAACAGTGCGTTTCAAGTCGCGGATGGTTTTGCGACTTCTTTGACAGACAACAGCGTTTTCCAAAGCCGTATTCAGGCTTTCACAACAAAACAAACGTTTCAGCAGATGGTTATTCATCAAACGAAAGAGTGGCCTGCCGATCAATGGAAAGGTCCTTCTGTCGTCGATCCGTCCATCTACGACGACAACGACATTGGTCCCTCCAATTCCAGTACCGGCGACAGAGACGCCCCGGTCTTCCTGTCACCTCAAGAAGGCGACTATTGGGTATTCGATCGCTCGGGTGACAACCGGTACCACGGTTTTCACAGTACCGATATGATCAACTGGGTAGACAAAGGAAGAATTGGTAATGATCCAGAGGAAAATGGGTTTCGATGGGTAACGACTGCTGAGTACCACGACGGTAGGATTTTCATCTATACCGATCGGCCGAACGATCATGATCCTTCTGTGGTAACGATTGACTATGTTGCTGGCTCTGGCGTGGTGCTAGATACCTCCGGCAATCCAACCGACAGCTCCAGTGACATCATTGCGATTAACGACTTCGGTGTTGTGCTTGGTAAACCCGAAGTCACGATCGACGGAACGACCTATTCGCTTGCTGGTGGTTCAGACAATACCGTTTTCCGAGACCCTGCTGATGGGCAATTTCATATGATTCACGAAGATTGGTCTCATCATAACGCTCAGCGTTATCGGTGGGATTCCAACATTGCTGGTCATGCGGTCAGCCCAGATGGCATCAACGGATTCGTCTTTGGAGAAGCACCTCGCCCGATCTTCTTACCGGGAAATTACATCACGCAAGAGGAAGCGACCGATACAAACTCCTTCACGCAACTTAACGGCAACGTAGAAACAGTCGAACTGGACGGTATCGAGTACTTTGTTGGCTATCACCCTGAACGCTTTCACCTGTTTCGACTGACCGATCAGCTTCATGCTTGGGGCGACTACTCAATGATCAAAGTAGGCGAAACCTATTATCTGTTTGTCGACGACGACTCCCCTTCCGAAGGTATCGGCTTGGGGTACTGGTACGGCGATAGCCTCAACGAAGAATTTACCTACGGAGGACGAATCGTAGACGGCGTTCACCCTGATCCCGGTGCTGGTTTTGCCGAAGGAAATTTCTTGATGATGATACAAGGAAATGATAACGACGAGATTTTTGGAAATGACCTGCTTAGCTCCGGGCCTTGGGTAGAAGGAATTGAAGCCCAAGCAGGCGTTGACGTTGATGGTGATGGTCTGATTGATGAATGGACTCCTTGGCAACCGGTTTCCGAAGAGTATTCTAGGATCGAAGGCTTTACAAAAGCATATGGTGTTGAAGAAGCGATGCTGGACATGTCTTCGTTACCCGCAGGCTATGGAGTCTCATTCCGGTTGCGTTCGGAGAGCGGAAACGTTGCTTTTGATAACATTGAAATTTCGTCCGTACCTGAACTAATCGAAATTTTGCTGGGGGATATTGACCAAAACGGCGTTGTAAACTTTTTGGATATCAGCCCGTTCATAGGGCTATTGTCCTCAGGACAATTTCAAGCCGAAGCTGACACCAATGAGGACGGAGTGGTCAATTTCCTTGATATCAGTCCGTTCATCACAATCCTCTCGCAGTAGACAAACCATTCTGCGATCTTTTTGCTAAGTTCAAATCATAGGCAAAGAGCGAGACCGGGAGTTCTTTTCAACATAATTGCAAAAGAATGTGCGCGTCTCGCCAGCCTTTGCCATTTGTTCACATGCTGTCTGATCTCGTCTTGATTTTCGCTGAGTGAAACCTTTTACTGTCCCGGTAAACTATCGCCCATTGACCAGTGGCTTCCGGACGCAGCATCATGGAATCTCAGTTGCCTTACGATTCGGCACCGTTTCAAAATCCCCAAAAACATGATCCTTTTATTTGGACTGCCTTATTACTGGCTTGGTTTCTTTTAATCTCCCTCCTTCCCGATCCACGCCCATTGGGTGCGCCAGATTGGGCCGTCAATATGATGCGGTCATTGGGAGGATTTTCTGAACCGGTAGCACGGGCTGTGGCAACAATTGTCCTTCGGGCAAGTGGCATTGGAGTGTTGGGTATTCTGTTGTCACTTGTGCTTTTAAATTTTCGCGTCTCAATCGCGGCGCCTGCCGTACTCATTGGTACAGTGGTCCTAGCGATTGGTAGTATGTGGATCAATTACGGATATTTTCCAATCACCATGCAAATCCAACTGGCGATCATCAGCTCGATTGTGGGAGCATTGGCCGGGATGGTTTTGCGACGCAGTAAAATTTCATTGGCCGTTCTGATCATATTTCTTGGCGGCCTCTTTGCGTGGGGAACTTCCACGGGCATTTCTAATGATCTGGATCAAGCTGCCAGAGCTACGGGACTACACTTGCTGGAAAATGCGGATGATATTCCTGACGCAGACGACGGGTTTAAGGAGATTCTACGCAGAGCGTTCCAATTTGCGGCGGACAATGCCGATGGCACCGACGCGGTTGAACAAAACAAGGCAGCGATTCTTGCACTGGGAGTCATCCTTGGTGAAGAGCATATCGCGAGCGTCGCTGGGCGAGAAATTGATGGTGGTCGCCGAAAAGAAATTGCCAAACTCGATCGACGCATCTCGATTCAAGGCCGAACGGATTTGTCACGGCACTTTTGGTTGAGTGCGGCACTAACAGTTCTCTCGGACCAAAGTCGCTCGATGGATGTCGGCATCACCAAGGAGTTGATGGATGCGACAGCCGGCGGTTCCGGATTTTCGTTTGTGGACTTAACTGCCGATCAAACGGGTACCCTGTTCGCAAAAGTGGCCACCCGAGATGTACAGTCTGCACGAGAGCTCCAACTTAAAATTCGTCATGGAATTGAAATCACTGATTTTTTCCCCGATGTTACCGGGCTTCCCGAGGGCATCTATCGCGATGAATTCCAAGCCGAATATGGCGGGCTCGGAGGAACAGAAACCACGAAAATCCTTAAAGAAATCCGACGTCGCTTAACGCGGTGCCCCATCTTGGATTTCGACGGCTAAATTGTGAGAGTAGATTAACAAGCATCGCCTCGCTTACAACGATACTCTAATCAACCAGAGTTTCTGCTTCACGCTACTTCGAATGCCTACTTTGTGGTCGGAGTCGCGGCAATTTTGTCGCGGTAGACCTGAGCGTTACTATCGTGATAGCGACCGTACACGCCACCGTAGTAGCTATAGTTACCGTACTGATAACCGTACTCACTGTAGTGTGGATTTTCGTCCACGCCGTTGACGATCACACCCATCCAGTTGGCTCCAACTCGATCCAGCGTCTCTTTAGCTTTTTGCGATGTCAGTTTAACACCTTTACGAATTCGAGTCACCAAATAAACGCCGTCGACAATACTGGCGATTGTGGCTGGATCCGAAACTGGCAGTACTGGCGGTGAATCGATCAGCACATAGTCAAACTTTTCTCGCAACGCTTCGATCAGATTACGAAACTCTTCCGAAGTCACCAATTCACCTGGATTACTTGGTCGACCACCTGCGGGCAACAAGAACAAATCGTTTTGAATGTCACAAGGTTGAATTGCTTCATCCAACTCCATTTCACCTGACAAAACCCCCAGCAAACCCGGTGATAATTCTTGGCCAAAGTACTGGTGCACACGTGGACGACGGAAGTCTGCGTCTATCAAGCAAACCTTCTTGCCCGCTTGTGCAATCGAAATCGCAATATTGGCGGTCGTGGTTGACTTTCCGTCACCCGGTGAAGGGCTGGTAAACAAGATCGTTTTGATGTCATCCACGTTCGACCGGAAGAACAATCCCGTTCGGACGTCACGGAATGACTCCGATGCCGTTGCCGACGGTTTATGGGCAGCTACCAAAGATGCGTGGCCTTGGCTGGCTTCGATCTGGCGAATGTTGATTCGAGGAATCCGACCAACGACTGGAACGTGAAGCCGTTGGAAAATTTCTGTTGGGTTGCGATAAGCGAGTTCACTTTGATCGACCAGAATCGCCAAGCCAAATCCTAACAACGACGCCAAAACGGTTCCTAACGCCAACGACTTGGGCAATGATGGAGCAACCTTGAGGCCACGCTTGGGTGTATTCAAAACCTTGACGGAAGTCGTGGTGTACTTGTCCTTTGAGCGAATACTAAATTCAGAAAGCTTGTTAACAAACCCGCTTACCAATTCGCCTTTTTCGTCAATCTGACTTTGCAATAGATTCAACTGAGTAATACCTTCAGCGACGTCCTTTGCTAGCTGGGAATAGGCCGCAATATCTTCTTCGAGCGCCTCTCGATTCTTTAACAAGCGACTTTGCTCGTGCTGCAGTTTCAACTGGTACATTCGAATCCACTCGCGATTTTCGTTGTTACGAAAGGTTGCCAAGTCAACTGAACTATCGTCCTTGTCCAAAAACTGCGAATTCATTCGACGAGCTTCAGCTTGAATGCGACCCTCAACCTCATTAAGCTGCTCGGTCAATTTAGATCGTTGGGTGGTAAAAAACTCGATCTGCTTATCCAGCGACGCAATCGTTTTGTGGCCCCTACCGTACACGTCGGAGAGCCTAGAACGCTCAAATTGAAGGTCCGACAAGCTCGAATCGTGCTCCCAAATCTTTTGCTGAATCGCTTGGCGATGCTGCAAATCCGGTTGTAAATGACTTGTCACATGGGCGCCGCCCATCGCTTCTTCCTTAAAAATAGCCCGAGAGAGCTTTAAGTATTCCTGAGCTTCGATCGCCGCAATCTTGACTTGTGTTTCGTCAATCCTTCCAGTTTCTTCGTTGACCGCGAGACTCTTGGCCAATAATCGTGCACGATCTTGAACTTCTTTCAAATTGCGTCGCAAGTCGTCATGTTGGTCCTGCAAGCGGAAGAGTTTCTTGTTGTGCGGGTTGATGATATTGCCTTGACTGTCAGTAGATTCAATCCCCAGTCTTTCCCACAAGCGACTACGCTCGGTTTCGGCGTCTTCTTTATCGTTGGAAAGTTTATCCTTGAAGCTCTGGATGTGGTCCTTTACTTTTTGACTGTCGTTCTTCGAGTCTTTTTCGATCTCCGTGTTATAAGACGCAATGATCTCGGCAACGATATTTGGCAATTCGTCTTGATCGGGACCCGTACAGATGATGGCAAGGGTTTCTTCGCTGACGGGTACCACTTTAAGCATTTCTTTCAAATCGCCTACAGGATATGTTGAATCAGCAAACGTTTTCATGCCGTCGAGATTTCCTCGGTCAACAGCACGATCCAAAACCAATTCACTAGCGATCAAACTAACATGCTTGTCCAAAGACTGTTTGTTACTTCGGAAATCGCGATCGATCAATGACGGCGGGCTCTGAGTCGTGATCATCAACAACGCGTTTGATGAATAAACCTTAGGGCAATTGATGTAGTAGATGTAGCCAATCACTGCCCCAACAATTGAAAACAATGCGATCAGGTACTTCCGGCGTTCCAATGGCCCCCAAATATCAAACCCACCAGCAGACGGATTTTGCGCCGGAGCCGGACTATAAGCGTTAGCGATGGGCGCCGCAGCAGGTTGCAAACTGGTTGAGTTCTGCGAAGAGACGGGGGATGTTGGGAGTAACGTCATTGTGGTGTTTCAGCAACGTGAGGAGACTTGGATACGACGCGTTTAATTTAGGCATCATTTGACCGTCATAACGACGGGGTTGTATAAGCTAGGACATTTTACGTATTTGGGTAATCGTTTATAGTGGAATCTCCGCTAGACTCACCAACTTAGGTGCCAGTCGTGCGGATTGGGCAAAGTAGGTAGCCCGCGAGTGTTTCCTAAACGCAACAATCCAACCTCGAGATAACCACCCCAAAGGAGCGATCTCACCCTAGATTATGATTACCACGCTTGTTGCTAGTTTAACGGTTATGGCGTCTTTTGTCTGTCACTTTTCAGAATCAACTCAAACTAATGGTTCAAGGCTCTGTGTAACGTTTTTTTCGGGGAAAAGCCAATATTCAGCGGCGGCAAATTCGCCTCAGCTAGCTGCCAAGACAGTTTTTAGGTCTAAACCAAGTCAAACAAAGCCTCCCAGCATCCGGCCCAGTCTAGCCAGCTTCCCAAGCTTGTAGATTCTTTTAACATTACGCAAGATGGTTGCCCGGGTTCGACGAAGAAACGTCTAAATCCGGTGTTTTCCACGCAAACTGCATTGGATCGCTTGGACAACACTTTCTTAGTTTTCCTTGCACACCCGTTTCATCAAACCCGCCTGCTAGTAGGTGACGGTGCTTCTAAAACAGTGGTCCTGTCACCTAGAGGGACGGAGTCCGCGCGGGCTTAAGATAGACGCACCCACAACACGATGGCAAAAGTACTGTATCTCACTTACAACGGGCTCGCTGATCACATCGGTCAAGCTCAAGTACTTCCTTACCTGCAAGCGACTGCGCGACGTGGCCACCAGTTGCATGTAATGTCATTTGAGAAAGACAAAAACATCGATGTTTTCAACCAGCTGAAGAACACTGTAGCCAACGATGGGATTACGTTCCACCCGCAGACGTTTACTAGTTTCCCCCCGTTGCTTTCCAAAATTCGTGACTCGAAGAACCTGTCGAGTTCGGCAATCCAACTAGCCAAAACCCATGCGTTTGACCTGGTGCATTGTCGCAGTTACGTGCCTTCAATCGGTGGCTGCAAAATAAAACACAAATATGGCACACCATTTGTATTCGACATGCGTGGCCTCTGGCCAGACCAGCGACGAGAAGGCGGGCGTTGGCGATCATCGAATCCGATTTATCGACTACTGTACCAGCGATGGAAAAAACGAGAGGCAAATTTTATCTCACAGGCCGATTGGATTGTCAGTTTAACGGACGTTTGCAAAACAGAAATTGAATCGTGGGACAGTTATCGTGGTGCGCCGATTTCAGTTTGCCCTTGCAGTGTTGATACGCAGTCTTTTTACCCTCGTGATTCAAGCCGGCGTCAATGCATTCGTGACCGGCTTGGTGTTGCCTCCGATACGTTCCTGTTGATGTACATGGGGTCATTAGGGTCGGTTTATTTGCTGAAAGAAATGTTTGCGTTTTTTCAAGCAATGCAAAAGCAAAAGTCTGATTGCAAGTTTTTGTTTCTAGGTCAACACAATCGTGACGAGCTTTTAAAATTTGGCAAAGACTACGGATTCAATTTCGAGCGTAATAGCGTCCTGACCGCCAGTTCCAAGCGAGAAGATATTCCAGACTATTGCGCTGCGGCTGACGCCGGCATATGCTTCATCACTCCGACCTATAGCAGCTTAGGTGTTTCGCCAACCAAATTTGGAGAATATTTGGCGTGTGGATTACCTACGATTATCAATTCAAAAATTGGCGACACCGAACAGATTTTGACACAACTTGCTGGTGGCGCTGTAGTCCCAAGCTTTGGTCAGCAAGATCTTTCGAAAGCCGTAAAACTTGCCTTGAATTTTGACCAAATCGACCGAACGCGGCTAGCTGACCGAGCAAAATCTTTAGTGGACATCAGCTACGCGATCGACCAATATGACGAAATCTATCGCTCCTTCGAATGAACCAAAACTCCAGCAATACAAACATCGCAATTTTCGACGTATGTCATACGTTGTTCACAGCGAACACGACGGCTGGATTCATTAGCCATTTACAGCGACAACGTGGCAGCCTGAAACAACGTTTACTTGTACAGGCCATCCGTAATCGTCTGTCTCCTATTCGGTATGCCGCGTTAATATACAGCAAGCTGACAAAGCACGATGCGCCGCGTGACATATTGATTTCGACACTTGCGGGCTATCCCGAAGCCGAACTACGCCAGGCAGCTCAAGATTACACAGGCGATTTATTTACCAATCAAACAATCCCGGAGACTCATTCCTTGTTGGCGGAAGCACAACGATCTGGCGATCACGTGATTTTGGTTTCCAATAGTTTGGACATCGTAATCCAAGCGATTGCCGAGCGTTTTGATTGCGAATCGGTCGCGTCAAAACTAGCAATCGAAAATGGCGTCTGCAAAGGACGGCTTTCAAATAACCTTACCGGAAAAAAGCACATCGCAGTTAAAGAGTTATTGGAAACTCCCAACGCAACCATTACCGTTTGCACCGATAACCGCTCAGATGTTGAATTGCTTCGACGGGCCAATCGGCGAATTGTTGTTCACCACAAACCGCCCGCTGAAGAATTAAAACGAGTGGCAACGGAGTTTATTCATGTGGAATAATTTCGTTGACGCCAAGTTATTGGTGTTTGTTCCATTTGGCTACGCGCTTCACACTCGGATTCGCGGCCTTAGAAATTTGATCAACAATGCTGCGACTGCTTGGATCCCAGCTCTTATCTTGATCGCTTTAGCGTCACCGAACGAAGCGCTGTCGGCTTTTTGGAAGCTGCCCATTTCTTACATCTGTTTTATCGCATTTTATGAACTCGGTTACTTATACAATGATACGCTTGGTACACGCGGTGAAACAAACCCTCGCCTACGCCTAAAGCATTATTTATCGCAGTGGGAAACCGCAGCGGTGATCGGCATTCGCATTTTGACGATCACCGTTATTTGTGGGCTAACGGGGTGGTACCAACAACTTAGTTGGCTAACGTTCTATGCTTGTCTTGGCACCGTGATCGTTCTACATAACACGATTAGTGAAACAGCGATTCGCTTGGTGACGTTTTTTCAAATGTCGCTCATGCGATTTACCGCTCCGATCTTTGTATGGATGCCTACCAGTAAACTTACAATGTGCTTGTTAGCAGGTGCTGTTTTTTTCACGTTCACTCGGTTTATTACTTACTTAGAAGCGAAAGGTCGTTTAGAGCTTCCAGAGAGAAAGCGCTGGTGGTACTTTGTGAGCGTACATTTGGCATTTTGCCCGTTAAGTGCTCTCATTTCGCTGGTGCTTTGTGATTGGAGCTTTCTGCTGTTGACGATGTATTTTTCAGTGCTCTACGGAATCTATGCGGTGTTTAAATTCAAAAGTGAAACGACGAAACCACCGTTAGAAGACACCATCGTACCCACGCCCACCGCTGACATTCCTCTTGATTGAACAACCAACAAATCAAACCAGCGTTATGCGATGGATCCTGATCGCGTTTGCGATTCGGCTCCTGCTGATGCTCATTATTCATTTCTCTGAGGCTGATGCCTCAATGAATCTGACTAAGGATGCGTTTCTTTATGACTCCGTTGGTAGAGAAATAGGAGAGTACTACGTATCTGGCGGTAGCACTTCATGGCCAGCTCGCGTGACGGGTTTCGTAGACTTTGGCTGGGAGCACTTTATTGGCATTGTATATTACATCATCGGTTACAACCCACTGGCGATTAAATTCACCTGCGTCCTCGCCGGAGCTTTAGTGCCTTGGGTGCACTATCGAACGGCAATGATCGTCACCGACGATGCCAAGATTGGACTTACCGTTCTGATCTTATCAACGTTCTTCCCCACGCAGGTTTATTACAGTGCACTGATGGTCCGCGACTCAGTTTCCGCACTTTCGGTATCCCTGCTGTTCCTAGGACTTGCTCAGTACATTCGCCACACGACGTTTTTTTGGTGGATAACTTTTTTCTTTGGCTTCTTCATTCTAACCGCACTGCGATCCTACTTAGCGTCTTTGTTGGCAATCATCATTCCTGTTAGTTTCTTGATAACGGCGTTAGTCGCTAGAGGCGGACGCGCAAGAGCCGTCAGCGGTATGTTTGCACTAATACTCGCCGTCGTCGGCGTTGTCATTTTTGCTCCAGAATTAGTTGGCGAATTGGATCTACAGTACACTGACGTCCAATATGTCAACAAAGTACGCAACAAAATGAACGTTGGTGGCGGTGCGATGTTTGCGGACGGATCTGTGACAGAAGTTGGTTCTGGTTTGGTAGAGACCCTTTCTAGCTTTGTTGTTGGATTGTATTTTTTCTTTTTCAGCGTCAATCCAACTCAAATTAGCTCGATCCGCCAGATAATGGCCTTGCCGGAAGTTTTCTTAGTTGCCCTAGGCACGTACTACTCGTTCAAAGGCGGTTGGGTACTTTGGCAAGAAAGACGCGAAATATTTTTACCACTAATTATTCCAACTTTAGTCATGACACTAGGGTACAGTGCGGCAACCACCAATGGTGGTCCGCTGATGCGATGGCGAATGCAGTTGTTGTGTGTTTACTTAATTTTAGCTTCCACTGGGGTAATCACATCTTACCGGGCTAGACATAACATTCGTTTTACATCAGGCCAACCAAACCAAGCGGGTGGATAACATCTCGCAGCCAAGTAAGGCTGCTGTGAAGTTCAGCGGTATGCAACCATCAACACGTGAAAATTCACTTCCGACGGCTGTCGTAATGGGCGCGTCGCCAACTGGATTGGCAGTCGTTCGTGGATTGGGCGAAAAAGGAATTCGCGTACGGGTTGCTGATTTCAACGCTGATCGCCCAGCGTTTCACAGTCGATTCAATTGCGACGGGGCGATTGTTGGAGACACCGTTGAGCAAATCATTGATAAAGTTCTAGCAACGACCGAACAAGAAGCCCTACCACCGATCGTGATTCCTACCAGTGACGCGATGGTTTTAGGGTTGGTTGAACACCGCCAGCGTTATGGCAACAAACTAAAAACGTTCCAAGCAATCGAAAACGGTTTGGCGGCGACGGTTACAGACAAAGCCCATTTCTACCAACAGTGCTTGGATGCGAATGTCCCTACGGCTAAAACGGCATTTCCGCAAAGCGCAGCGGAGATACTTGCCTTAGCAGAAAGTTTTCAATTTCCGCTTTTGCTTAAACCTGTGTTTGGGCATCTCTGGCGAGAACGTTTGAAGGGGCACAAGTTACTGGTGGCAAATTCACAGCGCGACCTTCAGCGTATCGTCGATTCGTTTGGTGATGACGCGGAAGGGTTAATGGTTCAAGAGCTAATCCCCGGCCCAGAAGAAGACATTTGGATCGGTGGAATGTACCGAGGTGAAGATGGACAGCACGATGGTTGTTTCGTTGGGCAAAAGACACGGCAATACCCGCCTGATTTTGGTTCGGCTTCGTATGCAAAAAGCCTATACAATTCAGAAGTTGAATCCCTAAGCTGGAAGTTTTTAGATGCGGTCGATTATCGTGGAATTTGCGGCACCGAATTCAAGCTCGATCGCCGAGACGGACAATACAAAATTATCGAGGTGAATCCTCGACCGACGTTGTGGTTCCATTTAGTATCTGCTGCGGGTATGAATTTATTCGAGTACGCTTTTCACGATCTGGCTGGTCAGCGTTTGCCCACTCCAATTACTCCGCAAATCACTGGCGTGTGTTGGTGTTTTCAAGATAAAGATTTTTTGACTTGGGGGCACCACTTAAAACGCCTGAATTTGTCCCCGTTGCTAACCACATTTTCACCGTGGAACCATGGAGCGGTGGTTAGCCTGCGAGACCCCAAACCGTTTTTGAAGATCCCTTTGTACTACATGCGTCGTATTCGCGAGCGTTTTTTCAATCGATGAGTCCAGTCTACCAAAAAGTGATCTTAGAACGCGGCGTCTTCGTTGTTTCGTTAGATTTTGAGCTCGCTTGGGGCACGCGCGGCCGGCCGTCGGCCAGCAAAGTTGGCCGTCACTTATCCGGTAGTCGCCAAGCCATCGATCGCATGCTGCAGTTGTTCCAGCAGTATAATATTTCCGCGACCTGGGCGATGGTCGGTGGTCTTTTATTGGGCGGCGAAAAACGTCATCCTTTGCTCAGCGATGCTCGTTACGATGACATTCCGGTGGGGGATTGTCGGTCCCAGCCGAATTGGTACGCCGAAGATGTCGTTCAAAAGATTGTAGACTGCGATGTGCAGCAAGAAATTGGTTGCCACACGCTAACGCACATGTACGTCAATGGATCGGATGAAAGCCGGCAACAGTTTGACTGGGAGTTGGACGAGTTTGTAAAACTATTTGAGCAGCGAGGGTTACCGAAACCTGTGTCGTTCATTTTCCCGAAACATTACATGCACCATTTTGACTTGATCGCCAAACATGGACTCAAGTTCTACCGCGGTCCCGAAACGGGTTGGTTCGAACGGTTGCCTACGGCTCGGCTTCGCGGCGCCATCAGATTGCTAAATTCCCGCATTCGACGAACGCCGATAGTCGGCTTGCCCAGTCTCACACCAGAGGGGCTGGCGGAGATACCGTCGAGCCATTTTTATGCACCGTTTCAAGGCGTCGGCAAATACGTTTCACTAAACGATCGTGTCGCCCAAGCGATCGCGGGTTTGAACGCGGCAGCAAAGCAAAAAAAGATTTACCACTTATGGACACATCCCTTCAACATGGGGGCGGATACGGATTCGTTGCTGAGTGGACTCGAGTCGATTTTGCAACACTTTCAAAAGCTCGCTGCCTTAGGGCAAATCGAATGTCGCTCGATGGGGTCACTGGCCTAGCCGCGAGAAACCTCGCGCCCAAACCATGAACGACGTCGAAACAAACCGTGCGGCCTCTGATCGCCTGCTGAGCAAATTCATTGCCAAGACAGCGGGTGGTACTTTTATCCTACGCCTGTTCTATCTTGCGTCTGGATTCATCACAACGTTGCTGCTGACTAAATGGGTCGGTGCGGAAGGGCTTGGGGTCTACAACTTTGTACTCTCGTGGATTGTATTAGTCGCAATTTTTGTCAAGTTTGGATTGGAAGACTACCTTGTTCGCGAAACCGCAGCAGCCCGCGGCAGGCAAGATTCGGAAACTCCGCATCGACTGTGGAATTTTTCGCGCGGTTTTATTGTTACCACTTCGCTGACAGCAGTCGGTTGCATCTTTGGATTGCTTTCATGGATTGAATTTGAGGATCCGGAGTTATGGCCCGCATTCGCAATCGGCGCTGCAATGATTCCGTTATTGAGCATGATTGCGATCTATCGCGGTCACTTTCGAGCCAACAAAAAAGTGCTCATGTCGCAAATCCCGGAGTATTTGATCCGCCCTATCTTGCTGATGACAACCATCGGATCACTGGTGTTGATTGCGTCTCCTGGCCGTCCTGTCATCGCCCTATTGATCAACGTCTTGGCAACATTTGCAGGACTGGCATTTTGTATACTTGTGGAACTGCTAAAAAAACCCAAATCAACCGAAAATGGACACCTCGACCTTACCGAGTCTCCCGTTGAAGACGTTTTCCAGGGCTACCGAAAAGCTTCTATCGGTTGGCTGTTGGGCGCGTTTCCGTTTGTGCTAATCGCAGGAATTTCAATCATCAACCAACGCACCGACCGCTTGATGTTAGGGGCGATAAAGGATATGCAGAGTGTTGGTTTATATTCGGTGGCAGTGCAAATGGCGATGATCGTCAACTTTACGCTGATTGGGCTAAACCAAGCAATTGCTCCACTTGTAGCAGAGCGGCACGATTCCAATCGCAGCAAAGAACTTCAGAAAACGTTGATTCATGCGACGAACCTTGCCACCATCGGCAGTCTAGTAATTGTTGCAGCGCTTGTAGTATTAGGCCCGATTATTCTAACTGTTTTTGGACCCGAGTTTTCTGGGAGTTATTTGCCGATGATCATCTTAGCGGTCGGACAATTGCTGAACGTTGCCTCAGGCCCCGTTGGGACGATCCTTTCAATGTCTCGACAAGAACGTTTTGTCGGCATTGGTATGTTGGCAAGCGTGGTTTGTAACATCCTGCTGAATTACTTGTTGATTCCACAGTACGGTGTTAACGGCGCTGCAATCGCAACAGCGATTTCCGTGGGTGTTTGGAACCTATTAATGATTGTGTTTGCCAAACGAATTTTAGGAATCAACGCCAATGCCGGTGCGATTCTGATCCCAAGTAAGATCCAACTCAAATGAACCAACCAAATTTGTTTACCATTGGCTCCGGCGACGCCAATTCAACTTTACCAAACGTTATGATTGTCGGTAGCATTCCAGCGTCCGTTAATGTAATTCTGTTTTAGACATTTAATGAAAAACCCCTTAGACCTACTCGCTCGTCGTGCCGCCTACTATCTATTTTCGGTGGGCAAAAACTTAGGCATCCCGACCCCCCAAATCGTTGCCAAGCACGTGCATCACAAAGGAGTTGTCAAAGTCCTAGTTGGACAGGGGCAAAACTTTCGCATGCAATCCTACGGACATGCGATTGAAAACCGTCTTTACTGGTACGGCAAATTCGGACACGAACCTGAATCATTCCTGCCGTGGCTTAAGGCAGCCTCACAAGCACAAGTCGTGTTAGACATCGGCGCGAATACAGGCCTCTACTCACTTGGCGCGGGAGCAAAAAACTCTGCCGCGCAGATATTCGCATTCGAGCCAATGCCACGGGTGGCAAGCTTGACTCGAAAAAATGCCCAACTGAACCCGTCCTTCAATATCCAAGTCCAGCAAAATGCCGTCTGCGACCAAGGTGGTATGGTGACACTTCATGATCCTGGTGGCGACCAACCTGCCAGTGCGAGTCTCAAGAGCGACTTTTTGGATTGCGATCAAGAAACCATCGAAGTGGAGGCCATTCGCATCGACGACTTCGTTGTCGCCCAAAAACTAGAACGAGTGGACTTGATCAAACTCGATGTCGAAGGCGTCGAGGAAATCGCTCTTCGTGGAATGCAGCAAACGATTCAAAAGTTCAAACCAACCTTATTTATCGAAGTGCTTGACAGCCGGCCCGAATTAATGGCTGAGTTAAAAAAGCTTGTTGAGTTGGGTTATCATGTCGGCGATCTTTGTAAAGACGGAGTCATAAAGTACGACTTAGACACCACCAAAGGAGAAGACAGAAACTTGCTGTTCACGGTCGATTTAGATACATTCCCCGAGCTTGCTTAGAGCGATTCTGCTTTTCCGAATTTAGCTTATTAATGAGTCAACCAACAGACAAGCTCACAACACCGAAAATCTGCTTTGTATTGCCATCCTTGGTAACCGCAGGAGCGGAGTTGCAAGCGATCGAGCAGATCAACGAACTGGCAAAGCGAGGAGTAGAAGTTTGCTTGGTGATTCTATCAACAACTGTTGAAGAGCCGCTGATCGACAAGCTTTCTCTGCCGTCAGAACGCATTTTGCGTTTAGACAACCAGCATGTGACTCTCCGTGCAGCCGCGCTGCCATCACTTCGAGGTTTTGGAAAAGTCGGTCAGTTCTTAAAATCAAACGGATGTGAATACTGCATCGCTATACTGCCATTTTCACAATTCTTCATGCGGCTAACCAAACTGCGATATCTGGGTTTGCGAACCAAACTGATCGCGTATCACCACTCGCTACAGTACTTCGCATCGCCCCTGAATACTGTTGGCAAAAAGATCTTCAATCGATTTAACGCTACCTTGGCATACTTCACTGACAACCAACACTGGTTTATATCAGCAGCTTCACGAGACGATGTGCAACGGCATTTCTTTACGCGAGATGTAAAGATCATTCCCAACGCCAAGAACTTTGATGGAATCACCGACCACGACGCCGCGAATGAATTGCTTGCTCAATTCGACATTAATGACGATGATTTTTGTATTTTGTTTCCCGGGCGCTTGCATCCGACGAAGGGACATGTCGCTTGTATGGAGAGTTTCGAACGTTTTTTAGCAGCACCGGAGAATCAGCCAATTAAAAAACGTATCAAGATGCTGATTGTCGGATACGGAGTAACCGAACCGGATGTTCGTGATTTTATCCAGCAACGGGGACTTGAGAAACAACTTAAAATGTTTGGTCGAATCGAAAACCAAACTTTAATGGCACTGTATCAGAAATGCCAAATCACACTCGTGCCGTCAATTTCCGAAGGATTCGGGTTGGTGGCAATCGAGGCGATGGTTAACCGCAGTGTTGTTATCGCGTCTGACGCTGGCGGCTTGAAGAACCTTGTCGATCATGGGAAAAATGGCTACCAATTCCCCGTCGCCGATTACGACCGCATGAACGAACTGCTAGAGTTTGTAATTGCAAACTATCCGAAACTGGAGTTTGACTTAGAACAAGTGTCAGACGCCACCAAGGAAAACTTCTCAATTCAATCTCAAATCGATCATCTCCTGAAACTACTGTAGCCCGCACGACCCGCCGTCCAATGATTCGCAATTTCCTTTTTCACCGAGTCAACCCAAAGCGCGAGCTTCTCTGGGACCCCATGCCGCCCGAGTTGTTTGAAAAGTGCATCGCCTACATCACTCGTAAATTCAAAGTCGTGCTCCTAGAAGACCTGCTCGCCGCCCCTGACCAATACGCTCGTCAGCCAACTGCAACGATCTGTTTCGACGATGGGTATCTTGATAATTACACGCACGCGTTGCCCATCCTAGAGAAGTATGGCTGCAAGGCTTCTTTTTACGTGGTGACCGACTGCATCGATTTCAACCAGATGACATGGACTCATCAATTGGATTATCGATTCCTAAACACCAACCGTAAACAGATCGATATTCAGTTCGATTTTTTGCCGTCAGAACTTCATATAAAAACACTGACCACTCGCCAGGATCGCATTGCGTATTGCAAACGATTAAAACCAGCAATCAAAAATCTGCCGAATCTACAACGCGTGCAAGTGTGCGATCATATTCGCGACGTGCTTGATGACGTTCAAATGCCAGAATTGATGATGAACTGGGATCAACTAGCGGAGCTAATCCAACTTGGGCACCGAGTCGGGTCTCACAGTGTCTCGCATCCGATGTTGGCGTCGATTGAAGACCCCGAGGAATTGGCTTTAGAACTTTCGGTTTCAGCCACGCGAATTGAAGAAAAGCTTGGCCACTTCCCAAAAACGATCTCCTACCCGATTGGCAGTTTTAACGATCAAGTGGTCGAACAAGCGGTCGCAGTTGGCTACCAGTTTGGATTAGCGGTGCAACAACGAGATTTCAGCTGGCCTGAAGACGGTCTGTACCGTGTGCCTCGCGTTGAGGTCTACAACGAAAGATGGCTCAAAACTTGGTTACGACTTAGCGGTTGGTTGCCAAAAATGAAAAGGTTGATGGGTCGATGAAACTCTTGTTATGGATCGGAAATGCACCGCAGCACATTGCGTTAGCAAACTTGCTACAACAGAAATTCGACGTCGTGGGCGTGATCTTGGAAACACGACCGTCGCGCAACAAAAATTTGCTTTCTCGTATCTACAAGCGGATTTTCCAATCACCACTGGCACGAGCTTGGAAGTCGATGCAAGCGGAGTGTCGCCAGCAGCACCCCTCATTAATCAATCAAAACGTGCTGCATGTTGAGAACATCAACCATCAAGCTGCCATTGATTTTACGGCGGCTCAAGCGGCTGACTTTGTTGCGGTTTCTGGTACGCGAATGATTAAAAGTAAATTGCTTGGACAGGCATCAGGCAAAACTTTAAATTTGCATACAGGACTTTCTCCGTACATCAAAGGCGGCCCAAATTGCACCAACTGGTGCCTGGCCGAAAAGAAAGTCCATTTGATTGGCAACACTGTAATGTGGATTGACGAAGGAATCGATTCGGGCAATTTGATTGGTACTGAATTTACACCATTGCAAGGCAATGAAGATCTGAATGAGCTACACATTAAAGTGATGCAACACGCGCACGATTTATATGTCCGGTGTATCGCCAAAGCGATAAACGGCCAGGCCAAAAATGTCGATCAGTCATCGATCAGCGAGGGCACCACATATTTTTCTCGCCAATGGACTCCAGCCAAAACGCGATCGGCCGAGCAGAATTTCAATCGATTTTATCGAGAGACGATCGAAGGCGACTTAGAAAAACTACGGCAACACATCAAAACCGTCGAGCCGTAGGGTTCGGTTTCATTCTGATTTTATGTAGCCGTTTTAACGCTAGCCACGGTTTCATCGCTCATAAACCGTGGCTAGCGCCAAAACGGCTCAACGGAGCTCTGGCGAGCCCGACTACCACTAGTTCTTCTTCTGAATCTCTAAGGCATAGAGGGTTTTGCCGCCAACCACATCTACTTTCAGCGGCGTGTCAACGTGACGAGCATACACCACCGGCAGCGGACGGTGGGCCAGCGACATGCGATAGCTTTGCTCCGCCAATGGAGCTTCAGAGGCGGCCACCGTTGCGGGAATCTCTCCCTCGGTCAACGTGACCAAATAATTGCCAACAGCTATGTTTGTCGATTCGTCGTCATCACGTGTCAGTGTAAACTCGCCATTGGCATTGGTTAACCCACTGGCGATTAGCTTTTCTGAGTCGGGATTTTCAGCGGAATAAAACGTCACCAAGACATTTTCAACCGGTTGCCCGCCAATACTGAGCGTGCCGCTGACGGTCGTCTCAACGGCTGATCCAAAACAACCGCAAATCAGTAACGCTGCGGCGAACAACATAAATTTCAATCGATTCATTGTTTTTGGTTTAGCCATGCACGAGGTATCTTTTTGAAACGACGGTCGACACCGCCAGTGATTTCTTGTTTCATTAGTTTAACCGGCCGACCGGAGTGCCGCAAACTTTCCTTGGTGAGGCTACCGGCTTACTCTCGACCTAACTGAGCCGACCAACTCAAATGCCAAGCACTTGGCTGGCGAGTTAGTGATATTAAAAATGAGTCTTTATGCTCGGCCGCTTCATCCAACCGCAGTCGTACTTTAACTTGCTGTTCCGACCAAACAACAGTTTCGCAGGTCCCTTTTGCGGCTTGCTGGACGTGGCCACGATCACCTGAGACCGGCCCTTGGTAGTCCAAATAGATTCGGCGGTGGTCCGACAACCGCTCGGCCTGGCACTCTAACGGCAACGGCTGGCATAACGGATTGGCGGTAATCGCCCAGGTCCAAAGCTGCCCAGCTCCCGGCGGAGACAACATTAAATCATAGTGGTCGCCTCGCCCCAGCCCGTCGCTGGCGACAAGTAGTCCATCGACTTGGTGGTGTAGTAGAACCCATGGCTGGGGGCAATCGGTCATGTTTATCGGGAGCATCGACTAAAATCGAAATTGGGGCAGGGGAGGTTCGCTATCTTTAGAAACTTAGGCGATAGCAGCTGTTATCCAAGCCAGCAAAGCCACAAAAACACGCTTTTTCCTTGGATTTTAGCCCGGTTCGGCAGAGAATTCCTTTTTCTGAAAAAAAGCTTCCAAAGGCGCGAACCTGTTTGTCGAATACTTGTCTATGAGGGCGTAAGTGAAAAGACGATCAATTTTACTTTGATTTTTTGAAATTTCACGTTACACTTCCGATGAGACATAGAGTCTCATCAATGTTGCCAGTATTTTACTGGCGGTGCTTTGAACAGGCACCAAGGGGTCGAGCCACGATGGCTCGTCCGACAATTTTTATAGTTCTCTCGA